>JALXCG010000406.1 GCA_026991065.1 Gemmatimonadota bacterium
CCTCGGTCCGCTGGCGGCGCCCATGATCAGGGTTGCGGCTTCGCCGGCGCAGAAGATTCCGGCCAGGAGCACGGCGCGCCAGCGGACCGAGGCGCCGTGTTGCTCGCCACCGGGAAGGAGCATGCTGACGGCCAGGATCGAGGTGACGGCGACAACGTAGAGAAGCAGCGCGGAGTCGGTGTCGGCGCCGAGGGAGACGGCGAGGACGATGCCGGCCGCGCCCACCGGCGGCAGGGCGAGGCCGAGCAGGATCTCGTCGCGCAGGGAGAGAAGGGAGCCGAGCGGGGCGGCGATCAGGGCGTAGAAGGCGGCGCCGACGAGGGGGACCCAACTGAACTGGAGGATCGCCAGATAATCAGACATCGTTGACCTCATGCTTGTGGGCGTGGACTTCGACTTCGCGGGTGGCGGTGATCCAGTCGCGGATGTGGGAGGTGATCACCATCCCGGGACCGGATTGGCGCAGCTTTTCCAACAGGCGGCCGATGTGAAGCGCGGTTTCGGCGTCGACATTGACCGTGGGTTCATCCAGGATGAGGAGCTTGGGATCGCCGATCAGGGCGCGGGCCACCAGCACCCGCTGGCGCTGGCCGCCGGAGAGACTGCCGAAAAGAAGATCCTGGCGCTCCGCCAGACCGACCTGCTCCAGGGCCGCTTGCGCGGCCTCCTTGGCGCGGCGCCAGTGGAGCGGCAGGCCGGTGCGAACAATGTCGAGGGCGGTGGCCGGGACCGAGCGGTCGATCACATTCTCCTGCGGAACGTAGCCGACTTCGCTGCGGGCGATGTGCCACTCCACGCTGCCGGCGCGCTTGGGCACCAGGCCGAGGATGCCGCGGAGGATGGTGGTCTTGCCCGATCCGTTGTCGCCGGAGAGCAGAATCGCCTCGCGCGCCCGAACCTGGAAGCTCACCGGCGCGGCCGGCAGAAGCCACCCGGCGGAGGTGCGGTAGCCCCAAACGCTGTTGGTGACTGTGAGCAGGGGGGTGTCGGGAGTCATGGGGTTGCTTTCAGCGCTTGAAGAATGTTGTGGAGGTTGTGCTCTTGCAGGTCGGCCCAACTATCCACGCCTTTCATCGAGCCGACCATGTTGCCCATCTGAACCGCGGTGGCGCCGATCCGGTGGGCGAATTTTTCGGGCAGTTTGGCGGGCTGCGCCTGGTTGTAGATCACCAGCTTCACCCCTTCCGCCTTGGCCACCTTCGCCAGCTCGGCCAGGTGGCGGGCGGTCGGTTCGATTCCCGGCTTGGGCTCCAGGGTGCCCACCGGGACCAGCCCGTAGAAGGCGGCCAGATAGGAGATGTCGGCGTGGAAGCTGACCACCTTGACGCCCCGCAGTGGAGCGCCTTCCCGCTTGAGCTTGGCCACCAGGCTGTCGATCTCGGCAGTGAGCGCGTCGAGATTGCGCTGGTAGACGTCGGCGCCGTCGGGGTCGAAATCGATCAGGGCGTTGGCGATGTTTTCCGCCATGATGCGGCCATTTTGGGGGCCGATGTTGATGTGGGGATTGCCCTCCGGGTGCTGTTCGCCTTCGGCGCGGCTGATCACGGTGGGGACGTCGAGCACGTCGATGCCGTGGAAGACTTCGATCCAGCCATCGTGATCCTCTTGAATGCGCGGGTTGCGCGCTTCCGCGGCGAGCGGGGGGAGCCAGGCGTGTTCGGCATCCAGGCCGAGGGTCAGCAGCAGATCGGCGCGGTGTAGTTT
>JALXCG010000407.1 GCA_026991065.1 Gemmatimonadota bacterium
CTCCTGCCCCACGCGGCTATTGAGCCGCGTGGGGCAGGAGTGACGCGGGCCACACCCAGGCCACCGGAAAACCGCTGTCGCCCGGCGCAACCTGCAGCGATTCCGGCTCCACCCGCACCTCGCGCAACGCCCCCGGGGGCTCCAGCATCACCGGATCGGGGCGAAAAACGCGGGCATAGAGATAAGCGATCACCTCGGCGATCACAATCCGGGTCCCCTGGCTGGTGGTCCACCAGTGGGAAGGATCGTAGGAAGTGGGAGGCACCGCGATCGACCCCAGGAGCAGCCGGTCACCCAGTACCCGCTCGAACGCAAACCAGGAGCGCCGCGTATGGGGGCCGAGCGAAAGCAGATCGACAGCGTCCACCTGGCGCCCGCTGATCTCCAGCCAACGCCCGAAGGTGAGCGCGGAGTTGTAGGTGCGCTCGCGCACAGTCGCCGGCACCGGCAGTGCCAGCACCGAATCGGGATCGAGTCCCATCAGAACCAGGCGATCCGCCGCCAACTCCGCCGCGGTTCCGTAGCGGGCCAGTTGCGTCCCCACTTCGAGCGGCACACCGACCGTCACAATCTGCTGATAATCATGGGTACGAAACTCCCGCAGTGCCACTGCCAGGGCGTGGTCCGGTACCCAGCCGTCGATCACCAGAATCCCCCGGTGAATCGGTTGCGAGCGCGAAAGATAGGGATCGATCGCCGCCAGCGCCAAGCGCAACAGAAGAAGCAGCAAAGCCAAGAGCAGCAGCGCGCCGCGCCAGGTCGGCACCCAGAGCAGCCGGCGCCGAAACAGGGCCCACGAACGTGACCGAGAGGGAGCAGATGCAGGGGGGCTCACTGAAGCGAATCCGAGATCGGCGGCCAGGGGGCGTCGAAGTCGGTCGCGGCCGGCGGCGGACCGGTCACCTGCGGCGCCAAGACCTCCGGCAGCAGCTCCGCGTCGATGCGAACCTCTCCCTCGCCGATCACCCAGAGCGTTTGAGCGCCATACCACCAGCCACGGGTCACGCCGGCGCCGCTCTCGTCCGCCGGTTGCATCCGGCGCGGAACGGCGCCACGCGCATCCTCGACCCGCTGCGGGCGGGTCACGCCGCGCAGCGCCCAATGCGTCGCGCCAGCCGCTCCCTCCTGCCAGAAACGCCAGCCGCTTCCGGCCCGCTCATAACCGGCCCGGCGCATCTCCTCCGGCGTCCAGTAGCTCACCTCCTCGGCCGCCGCACCCGGCCGGGCAACCAGCAGGAACTCGGTCCCCGGCGGCAGCAGCGCCGCCTCCAGCCCGGGGATCTCCGGCCGCGCCCGCAGCGGGAGAATCGAGCCCTCCCGCTGAAAAAGCGGCAGTTCCGCCAAGGGCACGCGCCGGTAGGCCAGCGAACCACCCCGGTGCACCTCGCCGTTCCACCAGTCGATCCAGCGACCGAAAAGCGGAAAACGGATCCAGCGCCCCGGTTTTTCGGTCACCATCGGGGCGACGAAGAGATCGTGCCCAAGACGATAGTTCCAGGTGCCGGGCATCGGCTTCACCACCGGCTTTCCGGCGGCCCAGGCGGCTCCGCCGGCACTCATGAAGTAGGGCAAGAGCGCCTCGTGCAGCTCCACGAATCGGCGGTAGATCTCCAGCGTCTCCTCGTCGAAAGCCCAGGGCCGGTGCTCTCCGCTGCCGCCATTCTCCATCAACGGCATCAAAGCCCCCATCTGAGCCCAGCGCAGCAGCACCTCCTTGCTGCGCCCGAGCGGCTGCCGATCGTTGTTGCCGAAGCCGCCGATATCGGAGCCGATGTTGACATAGCCGCACCAGGCGGAATGGAAGAGATTGCTGAGCGCGATGCGCAGCCCGCGGAAGCTCCCATCCTGGTCACCGACCCAGCCCGCCCAGAGCACATCGTGGGGGCTGAAGGGCCAATAGAAGAGCCCGTCGGCCGAATCCACCGGCCGTGACATGATCAACCGCTCGTCGCCCAAACGTTCACGGGTGTAGTAGAAAAAATCGCGGTAATAGAGGTTGGCATACTCCCGCGGACGCAGGGGCCCGCCCCAGCCGCGCGGTACGCCGAGAAGAATGGTCAGAAACTCGGTGCCATCGGTCTTCCAGCCGTCGATGCCGAGATCCAGCACCGGGTCCATCAGCCCGTGCCAATAGGCAAGCGCGGCGGGATTGGTGTAGTCGAGAAAGCTCCCCTCCCCCTTCCACCATTCGATGGTGCGTCCATCATTCAGAAAATAGCCGGCAGCCTCGGCCTCGGCATAGTTCGGGCTGTCGACGTTGATCATCGAGGTGATCCAGAGCAGCACCCGCACATCCAGCGCATGGAACTCCTCCACCATACCGGCCGGATCGGGATAGAGCGCGGGATCGAACACAAAGGTGTTGTAGCCGGTCTCCCACGGTGAATCGATGATCACCGCGCCCACCGGCACCTCCCGTTCCAGATAGCCCTGCACCAGCGCCAGCGCCGACTCGCGCGTCCCCTCGTTCTCCCAGACCCAGTGGTGATGAACCCACTCCGGCCATGGGGGTGCCGGGTCTTGCCGAGTGGCGGCGACGGCGCTGCCGGCTCCCGCCCCCAGTCCCGCCAGCAGAACCCACACACTCAGCCGGTGGATCTCGCATCTTCCGATCATCATCACGCGTTCCCTCATTGTCATCGCGCCTTCTCCTCTCGCCCTCGGTCGCGGGCGGAGAGAAGACGCGCCGGGCCGATCGCCCCTTCGCCGAAACGATCCCGAATCGAGTCACTGACCCGATCCAGCGCGGAGCCGGACGACCCCGGATCCTCGAAGAGCGAGATCTGCGCGCTCTCATCGAAGCCACTGACGGAGACACCGATCAGGCGCACCGCCCGGCCCCGGTTGGCGGCCAACAACTCCCGCAGCGGCGCTGCCGCGCGCTCATAGATCTCGACCGTCGAGTCGGTGCTCCAGGAACGGGTGTCGGCACGCGTCAACGTGCTGAAGTCGCTCCAGCGCAGTTTCAACTGAACCGTCCGCCCGCGCAAGCCCGCCTTGCGCACCCGCCGCCCCAGTTCATCCGCCAACCGCAGCAGGGTTTGCTCAAGTCGGTCGCGATCATCGCAATCGGTGGAGAAGGTGGTCTCGTGTCCCAGCGATTTGGCGGCGCTGCGGCGCTCCACGGGACGCGGGTCCTCGCCCCGCGCCAGGGCCCGCAGATGACCTGCGCGATCCCTCCCCAAGCGCCGCTCCAGCAACATCTTGGGAGCGTCCAGCAGGTCCTCCACCCGGCGCAGGCCGAGGGCGCCCAACTCGCGCCGGAGCTTGGGCCCCACGCCCCACAAGCGTTCCAGGGGCAAAGGTCGCAGAAACGCCTCTTCGGTTCCCGGCGGGACCACCACGAACCCGCGCGGCTTGCGCAGATCCGAGGCGATCTTGGCGACCGACTTGGTGGTCGCCACGCCGATCGAAACCACCAGTCGCTCCTCCTCCCAGATCCGGCGCCGCAAGCGCCGTCCGATCGTCGGGCCATCCCCGAAGAGCCGATAGCTGCCGCTCACGTCCAGAAACGCTTCATCGAGAGAAAGCGGCTCCACATCCGGGGTGAAGTCGCGAAAAATCGCCATCACCCGCCGCGACACCTCCACATAACGCGCCATTCGGGGGCGCAGATAGACGCCCTGCGGGCAGCGCTCCCAGGCGCGCGAAATCGGCAATGCCGAATGCACGCCAAAGGCCCTGGCCTCGTAGGACGCGGTCGACACCACCCCACGACCACGCCCGCCGCGTGGATCAGCCCCGACGATGACCGGTTTCCCGGCCAACTCGGGCCGATCCAACACCTCTACCGCGGCGAAAAACTGGTCGAGATCGGCGTGGATGATGGCGCGGGCGGGCCTCACGGGATGATGCGACAGGCGTCCGCCGCCACGCGGGTAGTGCCGTAGGCTTCGCCGGAAACATCGATCACCGCCACAATGTTGCGGCCGTTCTGGAAGCTGTGGCGCCCGAGTGAAACCCACTCCTCGTAGTACTGGTTCTGGTTGACCCGGTAGGGGCCGGTCCAGCCGCCGCTGGTCTTGATGTAGTAATTGGCGCTCTGGGTGGTGGCGTAGTTACCGGGAATGTGGACCTGGACTTCGAACGAACCGGCGCTGGTATCGAAGAGCCAGGCGGCGGCGTTCTCATAGGGCATGGAGGTGATATTCCAGGTCCAGCGCGTCGACCCGCCGTAGCCCCAGCCACTGGCCAGCCACCACTGGGAGAGCGGCCCCACCAGGCGGAAATTGGGGTCATCGTTGTCGATGATGGTCTCGGAACCGCCGCCACCGTCGCAGTCGGTGGTGGGCCAGCCGCCATTCTGGTTGGTCCAGAAGCTCTCGTCGCCGGAGCAGGCACCGGCGAAGGGATCATCGTAGGGGTAGCCGTAGCGCTGCACCTCAAAATGGAGGTGGGGGCCGGAGGAGTTCCCGGAAGTGCCGCTCTGCCCCACGTGGTCGCTGCAGAGCAGACTGGAAGCGGAAGTCGGCGTGCCGTTCTGCAGATGCGCGTAGATGGTGCTCGCGTCGCCGTGATCCAGCTTGATCATGTTGCCGAAACCGCCGCAGTCGGTGTTGCCGATCCAGCCATCGCCGAAACCGTCGCAGCGCTGGCTCACCGCGCCGTCGGCTCCGGCATAGACCTGGGTCCAGCGCGGCGCCGCGATGTCGGTGCCACGATGCCCGTTGTAGGTAAAGCTGCCGCACTTCCAGTCGAGGATTCCTCCGCCCGCGTCGTTGTCGTAGTAGCCGGTATAACCGGGATGGTAGGAGAGGGGGAAGCGGAAGGTGGTCGCCCCCAGAAAACCGGGATCGGAGAGCGGAGCAGCCGTGGCGACCGGCATGGGATCGGTCGCGGCCGCCTCCTCCACCCGCGCCAGGAGCGCCAGCGCGGCCGGTTCGACCGCCCCCGCGACAGCGACCGGTTCCGCCCCTTCCGCGGCACCGGCGCGAAGCGGATCCACACTCGCCGCGAAGTGCTCGATCACCACCTCTTCCTGCTCGAACCGGGGTGGATCGAGACGCACCAGCGAGCTGCTCCCCGCCGCATCCGTGCGCTGAACAAGCAGATCTCCCGCGGCCGTGAACGCCGGCTTCTCACCGGCGCCGAGCGAGCGCGCCGAACGCGCCCCGAGATCCGCCCACCAGATCTCTTTCCGCCCCTCGAAAACGGCGCACCAGGCGTACGAATCACCGTCGGGAGCGATCACCAGCTGACCGTTGGAGGTCGGAATCCGCCGCCGTCCCTGCTCCTCGATGGCCGGCTGCGGTTCAGCTCCGGGCGCGGCGATCCGCCAGTAGGCGGCGATCCCGGTGCGGGCGCCGCTGGTGAAGAGAATCGTGCCGTCGGCCAGGCCGCGCGGACGGGTATCGTCGACCCCATCGGTCCAGCGCTGCACAGCGCCGCCGGCAATCTCAATCGCTTCGATGCAGAGCCGTCCGGGGAACGCGCCTCCCGCGTCGCGGCAGCGGGTCACCAGCAGATGTTCGCCGTCGGCAGTAAAGGCGGGATCACCGGCGCCCTCCAGCCGCAGCAGGGTGCGCCCACCGGCCACCTCCCGCACCTCGACCGCAAAGTCGGTGGTCCAGATCGCCAGCCGGCGCGCGTCGGGCGAGAGCACCGCATCCACCACCCGCGGCTCCGCCTCCAGGCAGCGCGGCGCGGCGGCGGAGTCGGCGGCAAAGAGCCAGAGATCGGTGCCGCCGAGTGCGTCGCCATGCGGCCGGGGGAGCGCGGCGCGGCGCACGCCGAGCAGCAGCACCTCCCCACCTGCGGTGCGTGCCGCCGAGCGCGGCGCGCGAACACCGGCAAAGCGCAGCACCGCACCTCCATCGATCACATACGCCGAATCGCCGTCGCCATAGGTCGGCAGCGACTCAGCCGGCGCCCTCCCGGCGCCAGCCAAGAGCAGCAACGAACAAGCACCAGCCCATAACCCCAACCCGTTACAACACCGAGGACGCATGAGACCACTCCATCTTCATTCCAGGCTGAAATCTGCCGGAAAAACGGGGCCGTGATTGAGAATCGCACAACAATTCTGACCTCTTGTCGATGGATTGACCACCCCCCCGACGCAAAACCGGTTCGCCGCCCCCTTCCC
>JALXCG010000408.1 GCA_026991065.1 Gemmatimonadota bacterium
GTCGCCGCTGCGGTCGCGCGCGGCGCCCAGGTTGTAAAGGAAGCGCGCGTCATCCGGCTGGAAGTCGACGGCCGCGCTCCATTCGGCGGCGGCCCGGTGGTGATCGCCGGTCGCGGCGGCCCAGCGGGCGCGGTTGGCGTGAATCAAGGCGGCGCGGCGGCGGGTGTTGGGGTCGCGAGAGTGGGCGGCGAGACGAAAGAAGCGGTCGGCGGAGTCGCGGGTGGGGGCGAACGACGCGGCGGCGGGCGCGACGGCGGGCACGGTGCCGGCCACCTCGCCCCGGTGGTTGTCGACGGGGTCGCCGGCGCGAAGGCGAAACAGCAGGCCCCAGGGTTGAAGGCTGGAAGGAGCCAGGGCGAACTGCTCAAGGGGGGCATAGAGCAGCGGGCGGCGGGCGCGGGTGGCGGCGGAAACCAGAGCCGCGAGGGGTGGCGCGCCGGCGGGCGCCGCACGAGAGACGGCGGCGGTGGCAGCGACAACCGGGCCGGCGGCAGGCGCGGGGAACTCCGGCAGGTGGCGGTGGATGCGGGCTTGCGCCCAGGGACGCATCAGGACCGGGCCGTAGACGACGAGGAGATCCGGGCGGGAGCCGGTGGTGGCCCGAAACTCCTCCAGGGCAAAATAGTCCAGTGTGTTATCCAGCACGATGATGGCCGAGTCTGGAGCACTCCTTGCCAGGGCCTCGCCAAAAAGGTGGGCGTCGTCGAAGGCGTGCAGGTCGCGCTCCGGCCAGCGCTGCTGGATGCGAAAGGCGCTGAAGAGCAGCAGACCCAACGCCGGCAGCCAGAGTGCCGCCGGATGGGGGCCGGTGGCGGGCGCGCGGGTGGCAGAGGCGGCGAGCGTTGCGGCGCTGAGGAGAGCGGCCGCGGTCAACGGCAGAATGGCGGCGATGGCATAGGCATCGAGAACCATGCCGGCGCCAAAGCGCCAGGCGAGGAGAGCGCCGGCGAGAGCGGCGGCGGCCAGGGCTAATCGGGAGAGAGCGCGGCCGTTCCAGGTGGGACGATGGGCGAGGGCGAGCAGGCCGAGCAGAGCGAGGAGGAGCAGTTCCGGACCGAGAAGCTGCCAGGAGGCGGCGCTGCCGGCAGCGGCGCGATAGGTGTCGGCGGCCAATTCGCGGCTGAAGTCGCGGGCCAGCAGATGGTCGATGAAGGGGTGCAGCCGAGCCGGAACACCCCAGGCGGCATCGGGCGCGAGGTGGGCGCGGAGCGGCAGATAGAGCAGCAGGCTGGCACCGAGCAACCAGCCGATCGCCAGGCGCAGCAGGGTACTCAGGGCCCGGCGCGGAGAGCGGCGCGGGGTGTGGGCGGCGGCCAGCAGGCGGGACGCGCTGACCAGGAGGGCGGACGGAAGCGCCAGAACATGGGTGTTACAGGCGAGGGCGGCGCAGTAACCGGCGAGGAGGTCGCGGCGGGGAGCAAGGGGAGAGTCGGCGGCGCTGCGGCGCGAACGTTGCGGCAGCAGAGAGAGGGCAAGGAGCAGGAGGAGGGTGAACGGAGCGTAGAGTTCAGGCGTGGTGGCGAAGCGCCAGATCGGATTGGAGGTGGCCAGGAGGGTGGCGAGGGCAAGCGGCGGAAGCAGCAGGGCCGCGCGGGTGGAGACGGATCGATCGTTGGAAGCGGTGGGAGATGGGCCGGGCGGCGTTGCGTGCCGGGGAATGGGGGGCTGACGAAAGAAAAGAATGGGCAGCAGAACGGCGACCAGCACGGCGCTGACCAGGCCGACGGCGACCACCCCGCGAGCGCTGCCGGCGGCACCGAAAAGCAGGGCGGGGAAGGCGTGACCGGGCGGATGAAGAATGCCGCGGCGGATCGCGACGGCGACCATTTCGCCACCGTCATCCCAATAGCTTCCGGGCACCGCGGTGGCGCCGTAGAGCAATGCGGACAGGATTCCCGCGAGGAGCGCCGCGACCGCCGCGGCGCCGCGCTCAGGCGCCGTGGATCGGTAACTGTGTGGGCCCATCAGGAGGTCCAACTCGGTGGGCGCGGTTCGCCAGTGGCCGGAGTCCGGGAGCGGCGGGAGGCGGGGTGATCGGCGGTGCTGTGGTGGGAATGCGGAAGATAGAGGCGGTCCCCAATAATCAATGCGTCGAGGCCGCCCTCCAGCAGGACGCGCAACGCGTCGGCGAAGGTGCGAACCAGCGGCTGCCCGGCCAGATTGAGGCTGGTGTTGACCACGCCGGGGATCGCGGTGAGGCGGTGGAACTCCTCCAAGAGGCGACGAAAGAGTGGATTCGCGCGGCTGCCCCGGGCGACGACCGCCTGCACCCGGGCCGTGCCGTCGGCATGGGTTGTCGCCGCGAAGCGCCCGCGCCAGGCGGGATCGAGGGGCAGGGCGAAACCCATGCGCGTGCAGTCCGGTGCCACGCCGAAGAGTTCCGGCATATATTCGGCCAGAACCGCGGGTGCCAGGGGACGGAAGGTTTCGCGCCCCTTGATTTGCCGGTTGATGCGGTCGCGGGTGGCGGGATCCCGGGGGTCGGCCAGGATCGAGCGACTGCCCAAGGCCCGCGGACCAAACTCCATGCGGCCCTGGAACCAGCCGATGATCTCCCCGTCGGCGAGACGGGCGGCGGCCGCGCGGGCTGGGTCGGCAAGGGTTTGCGTGGTGTAAAGCGCGTTGGACCGGGTGGGAAGCGGGGGGAGTGCCGGGCCGAGGTAGGGGCTGGGAAGGTCACGGGCGGGAGGTCGGCCGTGAGCCGCGCTGAGGGCGAACGCCGCGCCGGCGGCGGAACCGGCATCGTGGGGCGCCATGGGAACAAGCACTTCGGCGAAAGGACCGCGCCGCGCCAGGACACCGTTCATTTTGCTGTTCAGGGCGACGCCTCCGGTCAGACAGAGACGCCGGCAACCGGTGCGCGCGTGCAGGTGGCGGGCCATGTGCAGTACCGTTTCCTCGAGCAATTCCTGGCCGGCCGCGGCCAACGCGATGTGCCGCGGTTCAAAAGGAGCGCCCGGAGGTCGCGGCGGGCCAAAATGGCGGCAGAAAAGATCGGAGGCATGGGGCCGGCCGCCCCATTGATGGCGAAAGTACCGCAGATTCAGGCGAAACGACCCATCCGGGCGTAGGCGCAGCACCCGCCGCAGGTCCGGTAGATCGCCGGGGTCGCCATAGGCGGCCAGTCCCATCACCTTGTACTCATCTGCGTGGCTCTGGAAACCGAGATGCTCCGTGAGCGTCTCCCAGAAGATGCCCAGTGAATGGGGGAATGGAACCCGCAGCAGCGGCTCCGGATTGCCTCGCGGTGCCGCCCCGAACCAGGTGGTGTCCCACTCCCCCATGCCATCGATCGAGAGAATGGCGGTGCCCGCGCGCTGCGCGGGTGTGCTCTCCGCCAACGCAGCCCAGGCATGAGCCAGATGGTGTTCGACGCAGTGCAACGGCCAGGGGTGCGCGGCGCCCAGGGCGGACCTGATTCTGCGCGGGCTCAGACGCAACATCGAGATCCAGCCGCCAACGTCGTCGCGATGTTGCTGCAGGAAGTGACGCGAGCGCGGGAAATGCCGCAGAACATGGCCGATGCGGGTGGTGCCGCGGTACCAGGGACGATGATAGAAGGCCACGCGATCCACCCGCCCCCCCGCCGACTCCAGGCACCAGGCAGCGGCGCGCCGGGGAAACGCCCCATCATGCTTGATGCCACTGAACCGCTCCTCCTCGGCGGCAGCCACCAGGCGGCCATCAACAACCAAGGCCGCCGCGGAGTCGTGACCATAAGCGGCGATTCCGAGAATTCTCATAAAGCGATCCGGGGCAGCGAACTCTCGGGGGAGGAAGCGGAAGGGATTGCTTCGGGGCGCGGGGTCGAGGCGATCATCAGTGCAAACCAGGCGAGTTGGCGGCTGCGGGGAAGGTGGCGGAAGAGGAACCGATCCCAACCGATCATCCGTGGCATCCAGGTGGGCGGCACGAGCGGAGAAAGCAGGCCATGGTAGGAAATCCGGTGATCGTGGAATGCAGCGGCGATTCGGCCGAGGTCACGGTCGGTGAGAAAAACCGGGCGTGACGGGGTGCCGGCTGACCAGAGGGCTCGGTAGAGAGCGACGAGTGGATGATAGGGCCGTGGCTCAAGCAAAATCAGCTGGCCGTCCGCGCGCAGAACGCGGGTGATCTCCGCCACGGTGCGGGTGATGTCGAGATGCATCGCGGTGGTCTGGAGGATCACCAGCCGGACTGAGCTGTCGCGCAACGGCAACTCCTCGGCGCGGCCGGCGCAGAGCAGCAGCCGGAGGTCTCTTGAGGAGCCGGCGCGGGCCAGTCGGGCGGTGCGGCGCGCACAGAGATCGAGAGCCAACACGCGAGCGCCCCGGTGAGCCAGGGCACGCGCGGTGCGGCCCCCCCCGGAGCCGAGTTCCAGCACAACCTCGCCCGGCTGCGTCAGGCAGAATTCTTCGGGCAAGAGATGCTCCGCGCGCAAGAACTCCTCGTGATTCAGGATGCGCCGCGGGGCGTCATGCTCGCGCTTCCAGTACCAGTAGAAGAAGCGGTACAGTGCCGCGGACTGGGTCATGCCGAACAAGCAGCTGACAGCGGATGGGCGATCTCCCAGGCTGTGATAGCCTCCGCCAGCGCCTCGCCTCGCAGCTTCGGCCCACGGCCAAACTGTGCTTCAAGGGGCACCAGAACGCCGCCGTCGCCACAGCAAAAGCCCTTGCCCAAAGCGGTTGTTACCAAGGTTCCGGGGGCAAGTCCGGAATTCACGGAACTGTCGGCCAATGCGCAGCGCCAGATCGTAACTCGCGCATCACCATCTCCCCAGAAAGCGCCGGGGAAGGGATGCGCCACGGCACGCACGAGGTTGCGGATTTCCTCGCTGGGTGCACGCCAATCGATGCGCCCATCTTCGGGCGTTCGTCTACCGACCCTGAAAGCGCGGGACTCATCCTGGGGCCGCGGCTGGCAATCTCCCCGTTCGAGAGCTGGCCAGGTATCGGCAAAAAGCCGGATCGCTGCCTGGGCAAGTTTCCTCGAAAGGGTGCCGGCGTCATCTTCGGGGGCGATGGCGACCGACACCTGCGCGACGATTGGCCCGGCATCCGGTTCCTCCACCATCTCGTGCAGAGTCACGCCTGTCCTGGTTTCTCCACGGAGCAGTGCCCAGTTAATGGGTGCCCGTCCGCGATAGGCGGGAAGCAACGAGGGGTGGAGATTGTAGGCACCGCGATGGGCGAGCGCCAAAACCCGCGCCGGCAAGACGCGACGGTAGTAGGCGGAAACGATCATATCGATTTCAAGCAATTCGAGCGCACGGAAAAAAGCCTGGGAACGAACTCTCCCTGAGAGCAGAAGCGGGATCTGACTGCGGACGGCGAGTTCTTCGACGCTGGGCCAAAGCCCCTCCTCCTCCACTGCAGTCGGATGGGTCGCCACGGCGACAACCGGTGCGCCGATGGCGAGCAGATGCTCCAAAACGCCGTGACCAACTTCACGGTACCCGCAAAAGAGTATGCGCGGCGAGACACGCGTTGGTTTTCGAGTGCATCCTCCCGCGTCCGCTGACTCCGATTCACTTGCAGTCGCGGCAGATGGAACCGATGCCGGGCACTCGGACCGCCGAAGATAGAGACGTTGCACATAAACACCGATGAGACCAGCGGCCGCCGCCAACAGTCCGAGAAGAAACAGGACCGGCGCAAGCAGCAGGTAGATGCTGCCTTGAAGACCAAGGCCAAGGGTGAGGAGCGCCCCAACAAGCCCCATGCAGATGGCGCCCAGTGCCGTCGTTGCCCCGATCAGGGACAACCAATGGAAAGGCGCTTCCCGCCCCCCCACGGCAAAATTGAAGGCGATTCCCAAGAGGCGCGCCCAGTTGTACTTGGACTTCCCGCCAACACGTTCATGATGCGGGATCGAAACCTCGACAAAGGAGCGGGCAGCCCGGCAAGCAAGCGCCGGAACAAAGGGGGCCGCTCCCGCGTCCGCCAATATGCGATCGACCAAAGAGCGCGAATAGCCGCGGAACATCGACCCGTAGTCGTGGCGAGGGATCCCGGTCAGGAACGGGGCCGACTGCAAGAGCAACCAACTCAGCATGCGGCGGTGTAGAGGATCCCGGCGCCGGCCGCGCCGCCCGATCACGTGGTCATGCCCCGCCTCCAATTCCTTTAACAACCGCGGAATCGACTCGGGCGGGTTCTGCAAGTCGCCATCAAGGCTGATCACCCACTCTCCGCGACTCGCGGCGAAGCCTTGCAGCAATGCCCGATGTTGTCCCATTCGCCGGTCAAGTTCCAGCAGACGGAGAGGAACGGCCGAGCGACTGGGAAAGTTGCGAACACGATCGGCCGTACCGTCTGTGCTCGCGTCATCCACCAGTATTATCTCAGTGCGGTACTCCAACGCCCCCAACGTGGTCGTCGTCCGTTGAATCAGCGGATCGACGTTCTCCACCTCGTTGTAGACGGGGATTACAATGGATACGAGTCGTTCGCCGCAGTCTTGCTCATTCACCATGGAATCGTGGTCCTCGAGACGTTTGAAACCGGGGATGACCTCGTTGACACCCCACAACGGGCTGACTATCATACCTTACTCTGGTGTCGGGTCATGCCCCTCGGCCTGCCCCACAGAAGTCATCACACTATGGTCGGACAGAAGATCGCTCCGCCAATCCGGGCGGGTGGTTGGTCCACGACCCTCCAGAGGCGCACTCCCGCCGCCTTCGTCCAGTCCGCGGTCACGGAAGGATTTCGTATGTGGAGATCGATCACAATTCTCGGCGCCGGGCTCTCCATTGGTGCTCTCCTGGTTGGCTGCGAGCTTTCCCCAAGTAACCCTGGAAAGATTCAACCCAATACAGCACCCAACGTCTTCTTTCTCAACACCTTCTCCAGCATCATCGATACCACGATCACGCCGGAAAAAGACTTTTTCGGTCGTACCTTCCTCGATACCCTGTTGACCCTCAATGCCACCGAGGTCAACTACTCCTCGATCATCTCCTGGTACGGCACCGATATCGACGGCTTTGTGGAATCCTACGAATACGCCATCGAGTCCGTCGCCAACGACACCCTCTTCACTCCGGCCGACTTGGCGGCAATCACCCCCGCCAACATTCCCGACAGTGCCTGGGTTACGACCAGCTCCACGACCGACACGATTCTTTTTCTGGCCCCGCATCTCCGTGATCGCCACCGCCTCTGGATCCGCGCGGTGGATGACCGTGGCGCTCGCTCCGAGCCAAAGTTTTCCGACTTCATTGCGGTTACCGAGCCACCCGCCGTTGTGCTCCAATGTAGTGATGAAGATATCGACGATGGTGCATGTCCGCCCGACTCGGTATTCTCCCTCTTTGGTCCTACTCCCGTATGGCAAGGGATCCATCTGGAGTGGGAGGGCTCCGACCCCGACGGCACCATCGCTTCCTACATCGTCAAGATCGGCGAGAACACCCCCATTGTCACCACCGAGACATCAATTGATCTCACCGCAGCCGACGGTCTGACTGACGGTTCGCACACCATCTATGTTTACGCTGTCGACAATGCAGGAGCGATTTCCCCGATTCCCGCCCATCGCACGCTGCAAGTTACGGTTCCCTCCTTTGAGCGAAAGTTGCTGGTTGTGATCGACGGCGACCAGGACTGGTCGCTGGCACCGCATGTCAACATGCCGATGACAAACGACCAGTTCAAATCCTTCTATCGCCAAGTGCTCACCAGTGGCAGCTTCGTCGAAGCCGGTGAGGAGGGTGTGACTTGGGATTTCGTGACGCCCCAAGAGATCAACCGCGCCCTGCTGGGCCACTACTCGCATCTGCTGTGGATCAACGAAACTCCCTTGGTGCTCTTCGGCAGCATCAACCCCGACGGTTCTAACCTGACCAAGACTCAGCACATCCTCGCTTCCTATTTCCAGGCGGGTGGTTCCGGCGCATTCATTGGCTCCCTCGCGGCATCAACGGCCAACAAGCCGGAAGAACTCAACGATTTCTTTGACTCCTGGTTCGGCGTGCAAGTCGCCAACATCGGCCGCACTGACCAGATCTATGGACCCGACAACAGCTTGGCTCTTCCTTTCGTAGTCAATGGCGAAGCCTTCGACGACGCGAATGGCAATGGCACTTGGGACGATGGTGAGGATTTCGACGACGTGGGTCTTGATGGTATTGCTGGCACCGATGACGCGGGCGAAGCCAACGGCAAATGGGAAGGCGGCTGGAGCGAAGTTCTCATCTACAACAATCCTCCTGATCCGCCCGAACGCGAAGCCTACGACCCGGACCTCGGCGGTGCCCATTGCGCCTCCATCGCCTCACTGACCGACCCACGCGCCAAGGTGTTGTATCGCGATGGCGAAGGAACGATCATCTCAAGCGTCTTCCACAGTGCCACTTCCTCTACAGCACTCCTCCTCGCTCCATTGCAGATGGCTGGCCCGGCCTACGCTCCTGATCAAGCCCAGTCCGGCTACGGATCAAGCCCTGAGGATGCCATGGCACTCGATCAGCAGGAGTTGCTGAGCGGTGTCCTCCGCAATGTCTTCCAGGAGATTGGTCTCCCAGAGTAAGTAGTCTAGTTACTTCTTCTTGCTCTTTTTTCCGCCCCGCACGGACTTACCGTGCGGGGCTCTTCATTGCTTGTTGCCCTACTCTCCATAGTTCAGCGCCGCCGCCCCAGTGATCCACCGCTATGCCTGATGGCCGATTCCAAGAGCCGCGGCCATGCAGTTCCATGAATGGAAGAGCGAAACTGGAACTGCTCTCCGCACGTTTCCCAGCCAAAGCACCGCACGCAAGCCACCACGATGTAATGCATTGGCGACATCTCCATCCGCACGCCCGATCCTGAGCATAACTACGAGCCTGTCGCGCATTGTTTTTCGAACCTCGTGTTCGGGCCAGGTTCGGGAGATCAAGGCGCTGAGTCCGCAGGAAGGCTGATTGCCTTTCAAGGACTTAGAAATGCAGAGATCGGAGCAGGGACGGATGCGCGGCGACGTGAAGACAATGCGCGACAGGCTCCTGGTGGCTCCCCTTCTCTTGCACCTCGTGCGCTCCCACGGGCGAGGCCTCTGTCAGCAAGCAAAAAAAAGCCCGCTGGTCACATAGACCAGCGGGCAAGCTCTGCAATCGATCAACCACTGCTAGTCAGCGGTCGAAAGCGCCATTCCGACTACTTCACAATCAGCATCGAACGAGTCAAAGTCTCGTTGGCGGTGGTCAAGCGATAGAAATAGACGCCCGACGAAACCTTCGTGCCCTGATCCGTGGTGCCGTCCCAACGCACAGACTTAGTGCCCGCAGGCTGAGAACCAGAAACCAAGGAGCGAACCTTGCGGCCCGCGGCATCGTAGACAGCCAGCTCGACGTTACCAGCTTCAGCCAGCTCGTAGCTGATCTGGGTCGACGGATTGAACGGATTCGGTGCGTTCTGCTTCAGAACAGTGCGACTCGGAACCGCAGGCGCGCCGGGGCCATCACCCTGAATACCAACTGGTGTGTTTGTCACACGGGTGAACATCACATCAGCCGGCGCCGCTGCGTCGTACATCTCCGACCACGCAAAGCCCGGACCCTGCTCGCCTACCTCGTGCGTGATGTGCGAGTAAATGCTGTTCCGCCCAGCCTGTGCGTCCTCGGTCGAAATCGCGGAAACCATCGTACGATCCGACCATCCCTCGGCCGCGCCGACCTGCATGGACTGCATCCAAGTCTGGAAGCCCGGGCCGCAGATGGTCCAACCGCCACCTTCAGCAACAACAGACATGTATGATGAGTTGTACACCACGTAGAGCATGTCGACATCGCCACCGCGATAGATCCCGATCTGGGGAATACCGGTCAGGGAGTCTGTTGCGATCGTTTCCAGAGTCGGGTTGAACTCGCAGCTGTCAGGGAGTGCAACCAGGGCATTCCGATCCATCAGCATGGAACGGCTGCTCTCAATCCAGGAATCACCACTGAAGATACCCGAGACATACTCCGGCGGGCCGGACGGGCCGATCTCGTTGAAACCAACCAGGCCGCCGTCATACGTTTCGGATGTATTGTGCTGGAAAACGATGTGGACCGTGTGATCCCGATCAACAACCATGGAAGGTTCGACTTTCTGCGAACCCGGCTCACCAAAGGCGGCAATCTGCGGGGTGCTCCAGGTTTGACCACCGTCACTGGACCGCTGAATCACGACATCGCCATCGCCGTCGTCATCCTGATCGTTGTTGTAGACGATGTACATGTCGCCGTTGCTCGGGTCCGCAGCGCCGCTCGCCATTGTCCATGTGTCACTCACGCCACTGTTGGCGACATACTCAGTCCAGGTCACGCCGTCAGTGGACACATTCACGGTGATGTCCAGGCTGCCGGTACCCTTTTGGGTCACAAAGAACCAGGTACCATCGGATGAACGATCAAGAAACGGGAAAGTGTGCCCGCCACCACCATCGGTGATTTGCGTACTCGTTCCCCAAGACTGAGTGCCAAAATCAAACGTGTTGATCCAGGTCTCATAGTCGCCACCGGTGGTTGCATGATAAGCGACCATGACACCGCCATCGAACTCATGCGCACTGGGACGACCCGCGTCCGATTGACTTTCGTCCGAAGGAACGCCAGGGAAGGACCAGAATCCGATACCACCGACTTCTTGCCAGTAGTTCGAATTGATCATGAAGTCGCCGCCTTCATTCCACTCGTAGAACACCATATAGGTGTCCTGGTCCGGCGAATAGACCACGTGCCTTTGCTGTGGGTAGTCGGTCGGTGCGGAAAAGTCGGCGCCGCGATCCACAGCCGTGGCGACGGTCTGGACCACTCCTTCGGGCGGCACCCCAAAGTAGTTGCCTACCTTGTGAACCTCATTACCAACAGTGGGATTCGGCACTCGAACAGCTTGGCGGGTCGTGGTCGAAGCCGTGGCCTGACCCGCCAACCCCGCCGAGAGCAGGACCACCGGAGCCGTGAGCACCAACGCATAGCGATTGATCATGTCGTCTCCTCGTGAGACTGGGGTTCGGCGCACACATCGCGGCGTTTCCGCGAAATAGAAATCCCAAGGAAATCGGCTCCTGTGCGAAACCGACGGGGACAGACGCCGTCAACAAACTCATCTGAAACAATCCTCGTGCTTGACCGCGCTAATCCTGAATCAAGTTCAGCGCACCCAACCACCGAGTGACTCCATCTAGAAACGAATGGCAAGCGTGTAGCGGTGCACATCCGTCAACGATTCCATTCTGGTATAGGCGTAGTCAAAACGCACGTTCCCCCCCATCAGGTAGGCGCCTCCCCCTACGCTCCACGTTTCGTCGTCGTAGTTGAACCGGTAGCCTCCCCGTAGCGCCACCCAGTCACCATACACATATTCGGCACCCAGGTTGGCGCGCTCTGGCGCGTCATTGGGGTGACTACCCTCAACCGACACCACCAACGCCTGCATCCCATCCCGAAATACATCGGCCGTCCCCCCGACCTTGAAGTTGATGGGTAGCGGCGCAGCCTCGACCAGATAGGTCACATCCGGCCCAAAGTTGCTGATGGCCATGCCAAAGTTGATGCCTCTGTAGCCGGTACGGTAAAGCGTCCCCACATCCACGCCCCAAGAAGTGGCGTTTGCGTCCACTCCCGGCTCATCCCGAATGTCATCGAGTTTGGCCAGTGACGATGAGATCAGACGAAACGAAAACCCGACCGAGAACTTGTCGGTCAGTTCGAGGGCATAGCTGGTAGTCAGACCATACTCCGACGCCCGGAAATTTCGTCCCGTGCCGGTTGGATCCACGGGTGTCGTTTCAGCCATGTCATCGGTTCTGAGTGCCTGAAAACTCACCCCCACACGCCCCGAAGCGACATACATCGGCAGCACCACTCCGCCGAACTCATACGAGATTCCGGCCCCATGATAGAGGTCGATGTGCGACAGAATCGCTTCTCCACTTAGTACCTGGGTGATGGCAGCGGGGTTGTAATAAAGCCCCGAAGCATCATCCGCCATCGCGACAAACGCATCGCCCATACCGACCGCGCGCGCACTTACACCAATCTTAAGAAACTGCGTAGCGGCCGTTCCAACCTTGTCCTGCGCCGAAGCGCCCGAGGCCAGGAGAAGAACGCTTGCCGCCGCTGCCAGAGCCTTTGCCTTCATGAGGAAATTGTCTCCTTCTTGCGCGCTACTTGAGAATGACGAACTTGCCCACCTCTGTCCCGCCACCGACCCCGGGACCGGGCTCGACAGCGAAGAGGTAGATGCCACTGACGACGGCCTGGCCGTTCCGGGAGATCAAGTCCCACGATTCAGCCGTATCATCCGGGTTTTCCGGAACATGTTCCAAAGTCTTCACCTCATCTCCCGCCAACGTAAAGATCTTGATCTTGCAACGACCTGGAAGATTGGTGAAATCGATGCGCCGGTCAAATTCGGTCCACTGCTGAGAGTCCACCTCCCAGCCGTTGCGATAGTCGGTCGTTATCTTGTAGGGATTCGGCACAACCATGACCTTCTTCTTCTGTGCCAAGTCCTGCGGTGTGGTGGGGTTGACCCTAACCGCGTTCGCGAAGACGCTCGACTCAAGTGACGTTAGATTTGCCGGCGGATAACCGTTGTCGTACGCCGTAACCGCGATATAAAGCGGCCAGTTCGAAAGGGTCGGACCATACTCGTACCGGTATGGGAATTCGCTTGAGTCCGGATCGGTATTCCTAATGGCTCCGAAACCCGTGTTCCGTCCGAGGGTATCTGGCATGGTACCGATCACTTCCAGATCCTCGTCGTAAATCGGAACCTCGGCGATGTCCTGGTCGAGGAGGCCTGTGAAGTCATTGCCCGCGCCACTCCTGCTCACATAAACGCGATAGCCCTGGAAGTCACGACGGCGATCCTTCTCGGGGATGAACCCATCAGAAAAGAGTTCGGCCGAATCATCCCATTTCACAACGATGTGATTGGCGTCAGGCTTTTCGACTTTGATCTTCGGTGACGGAGGCGGCGGGGGACCGGAAAAATCGGGGACGCCGTCGCCCTCATCAAGTTTTCCATTCTCGGCGCCATATCGCACCTCGCGAGAAAGATGGAGACGCTCATAGGAGGCCATAATCTCCTCTGCGGACATGCTCCAGTCGATCTCGCCAGCGATGCTTTTCAGGTAATCGAGGGGGCTTTCATCCGGATTCCCGGGATCCGGGTCGATATACTTGATTACGTAGCGAAGTGCGGTGTCTTCGCCGGGATCCAGGATGCCGTTCCCCTCTCCCACATCCCCCGTCCCCGGGATACCATCGGCGCCGACGTCCTCACCAGCAAAGAAATCACCGGTATCAGCAACCCCGTCGCCCTCTCCTTCGTCTCCAGTTCCTGGTAGCCCGTCCTCGCCATAGTCGTAGGAATCGGTGTCGATTCCCGGGTTGTCAAAAACGAACTGAACCCACTGTGCGTTGATATCGAAATCGGTGAAGTCGTTGGCTTCGACGCCCCCACCTTGCCAGAAGTTCTCCGCGCAGAAGTAGCCCAGAGTAAAGGGAAGTACTTCGCCGGGCTGAATCGAGAAGGGTCCGAAAGAGAACAGAAAACGAGTATCCTCTGCGCCAACCTCTTGATTGTTGTGCAGGGCCACCAGTTGATCGGGATCCAACGTGGAATCCGGCAGGGTGGCGTTTTGCCAGCCACTCATGATGAGGTACTTGTTAACGTCACCGTCTGGCGTTCCCTTGTTGCCGTCAGGGAAAGGTCGTCCCGGGCCCCAGTCTTTCTGCTGATCGGTATCCGAAAGCCACCAGTTGAATGTAGTAGTTAGATCCTTGGAAGGCGATCGTACGACGCGAACACCCATCACGCCCGGCGCCAATACACCGTCACCCGTGGCCTGGCTGCGATAACCGGGGCCGTCATAGTCGGCAAGCCAAGCAGCGTTGATTTCCTTGATTCCATCCGCGGAAAACTTGCGGAATCCGGTCACGTCGTCCTGAGCATTCGCGGACGCGTCCTGGTCCGTCTGAGGGGTAGGACCGACATCCCCATCCAGATACAAACCGATAAAGACGTCGCGCAATGTCTTCAGGCCGATATTGCTGATCTCGTAGTCAAAAATGACGAAGTCCTCTGCGTAGGAAAACGAGAGGGCGTGCGACATCTGCTGCACACGAATGTTAAGCGGCTTACGGTGGTTGGCAGAGACGGCGTTGTCATCCGCGGATGTCAGAGTATCGGTGTAGACCGCCAGGAAAGACTGGTCTGCGAGGCCATAAACAGGGTCGTAGTTATCGGCCGCCGGATTGTTGGAATAGGCGGTGATGGTGTCCGCTGCATCGAAGCCGGGGAAAAACTCCAATTCGAGGGCCCAACCATCGTGACCGACGCTCACCAGAGTGTCATCGCCAACAATCGCCCCGACCCAGAGGGCACCTTGGAAGAGATAGTCGTAGCCCCCCCGAGCGGGGAATTGACAGGAGACAAACCCTTCGTGC
Source organism: Gemmatimonadota bacterium (assembly GCA_026991065.1). Taxonomy (GTDB): domain Bacteria; genus JALXCG01. The sequence continues at coordinate 14,405 of JALXCG010000408.1, forward strand.
CCACAACTTTCTTTGTATGGATCGAGATTGGTCTGTTCAGGAAGTCCGAAGACCCCGAAATTGGACACAACCAGCCAGATGTTTGAGACGTCATGGCAGAGTTGGTGCATCCGTGATTTGCCCTGCACCCCCTCTTCGGAAAGCCGTACGGCCGGAGACTCGTTTGTTCCGTACCCGGCGCTCTTCTGATCCTGCCAAATGGCCTGCGCCGAGCCAAAGAAACCGGTCGTGGCCCATGCCAGCACAACGGCTGCCGTCTTCATCCTGATCTTCATCTCCATCCTCCGGACACCTCGGTTCAGTTTGCCCCGAGCGCCGGCTGTGCTGTGCAGCACAGCCGGCTGAGTGTCATTCTAGAAAGCGACTTCAAGGCCCACTTCGATTTGTCTTCCAGCGCTATGCCGTGCCGGATTTCGGCTGATTTCTCGATTGTCCCCGTACCAAGTGCGGTACGCGGGATCCACGTAGTTCACATTCTCTCGATCGAAGAGGTTCGAGATCTCCGTGAAGAGATTGTAGCGAAGACCGGAGAAAAGGAAGGTCTTGTCCACAATCACGTCGACACTGCTGGTCCAGGGCAAACGCGCCGAGTTCTTTGCTCCCACATCACGTCCAAAGAGTTGCGGTGTATAGGGGAAGCCACTACCCAGCTGCCACAATAGATTCACACCCCAATTGGATGGAAGCCTGAAGCCTCCTATGGTGGGGTGGTCATTCTCCTGAACGCGGAAATCCAGGTTCAAAGACAAGGCATGCCGTTGATCAAAGTCCAACGGAAACTCTCTCGGCGTTGTGGCAGTTGATCCATAGCCATCAAATGCGGAAGAGTTCTTGCCGGTCGCGAATTGGTAGGTATAGGACAAGTTGCCACTCGTGTAGTTGGAGGGGTTCTTGTCGATAATGATCTCCAATCCGCGCGCGCTGCCGTAGTCGGAGTTTTCATAGACCCATTCGGCCCGGCCGGTGGCTTCGTTGATCGTCCTCGTCGCCTGAACAAGGTCTCTGAAATCCTTGAAAAACGCTTTGACATCGATCTTCACGAAGTCTGAGAAGGCGTGATTCAGCCCGAACTCATACGTGACGGTCTTTGGGGATTTCAGCTCATAGTTCCCCTTCAACGCCAGCGCCGATGCTCCCTGTTCATTGGAGTTATAGATCGATGCCAGTTGGGGAACCTGAGAGAAGTGACCGTAGGAGAAGTACATCTTGTCATGTTCGGACACCGGATAGCTGACGCCAAGACGCGGCGAGATCTTGTTCTCGAGAGTCTTCCGCAGCGTATCGGGAACAGTTCCACCGTCGCCGAAGATGCCTCGCACGATCCAGAAATCGTAACGAAGGCCTGGCTTGATAACTAGATCCTCCCACTCATACTGGTCCTGCATCCACACTGCGCCTTCAAGCGGCGGAGCGTCCCAGAAATTCCGGAAGATCCCTCGATCGGTCCAAAGCCCAGTCGCTTCGACGCTGCCTTCGGCCGGTACGAATCTATAGTAGGGATAGCTGATCCGCTGCTGCTTGAGGAAATGCTGGCGGAACTCTGCCCCCACCTTAATCTGGTGATGCTCCGTTGCCTGACTTTCCAGCGAAGCTCTAAAGGTGTATTGAATCGACTCTGTGTGCTCATATGGACTGTGCTGGCGGAACGCGCCGTCGTATTCTTTGTCCCAGCGGCCATTGAGATTGGTGTCCGCGAAAGGCTCACCTCGGTCCCAGCGACCATTGGGAGCATCGTACTCGCCGTCTCCGTCGCGATCCTGGTACGGTTCGCCTTCGTCCCAGTGGCCGTTTCCGGCAATTCCGTAGGTGTAGACCCCGTTCCCGTCAAGGTCCTCGAAGTCCTCTCCGGGATCGTAGACGCCATTCCACTGGCCGACATCGTAGGTTGAAAAGTCGCCATCTGGACCGCTATCGGTGAAAGGCTCGCCACCGCTGTAACGACCATCTCCGGTTCGGTCAACAAATGTGTCTGCCCGATCCCACTCGCCATCACCGATCACGTCAAAATAGCGCTCTCCCATATCGTAACGGCCGTTGCCTTCGCCCACGTCATGGGTGTGCGGTTTGCCATCAACGCCGTAGTCGATCAGAATATCGCTGTAGAAGATCTCATATTGATCAGAAACGTCGAAACGTCCGTTGCCGTTGGTGTCGACCCAGTCCCAATTGCCATTGCCGTTGGTATCGTCGAAACGAATGCCGTGATAGGCGTCATACTGGCCATTGCCATTCGAATCGTAGAACGGCTCCCCACTGTTCCAAACGCCATCTGCTTCGCCGTCGTCTCCGGTTCTTGGGATCTGGTCTACGCCCACGTCCAAGAAGGGTTCGCCTTCGTCGAACTGCCCGTTTCCCCAGTCCTGGAAGGACTCTCCGGCATCCCAGCGGCCGTTACCGTTCTCATCTACGAAAGACTCTGAATAGTCGTTGTAGACTCCGTCGCCATTGGAGTCCACGAAACTGTCCTCGGCGAATGATTCGCCATCGGAGAACGACTCGCCGCCGTCATAGTTGCCGTTCTCGTTCAAGTCGACGTAGCGCTCATGGATCGCCGGGTCGTAGGGGCTGACATCGAAGACGCCGTTCCCCTCGCCCCAGTCATTGGTATTCGGGAGTTGATCGAGTCCGTAGTCATAGAAAGGTTCGCCCGGGTCAAATCGACCGTTTTGGTTGGCATCCACGAACGTCTCGGGAACGTCGTAGTAACCATTCTGGTTCAGATCGACAAAATCCTCTGCCGGACGTGCCGGATCGTAGAAGCCGTCATTGCTGTTGTAGATGCCGTTGCCGTCCAGATCCCAGAACTCTTCTCCCTCGTCGTATTTTCCATTGGGCGCATCGTAGTAACCGTTACCGTTGAGATCGACAAACCACTCGCCCAACCCCGCATCACGCTCGGCGACGTCGTATCGACCGTTCGCATTCAGGTCGTAGAAATCCGCGACATAGAGGCCAAACTCGGGCAGGGAGTTGTAAGTGTTGAAAGAGTTATCACCTTCGCCGTAGTCACCTGTGCCGGCGATGCCATCCAGCCCCACATCCTGATAGTCGGTAGAAGCCGGAGCGGTGGTCCAATCGTTGGGCACACCGTCGCCTTCGCCCTTGTCAAAGGTGGCGGGAATCCCATCCTCGCCATAGTCATTCCACGGCTCACTGGCATCCTGAAGGGCATCCCCGTCGCGATAGCGTTCCGGATAGTCGGCATTGATGTACTGCCGGAACCAGTCGGTGTATTCGGCGTCGGCCCAGGGCACCGTGCTGGGATCTCCCAAATCGGGCTCAAGCGGGAAATCGCCGGGGAGAACACCCGAATCCTGGGTGGTTGTCGTCTTCACGCGACTTGCCCGGAGTTCAAAAAAGGTCTTCGGGCTGATTGTATGGTTCCACGTTACATAGGCCAAAGAGGAGCTTCGCTCGGTTTGAGAGTAGGCATGTTCAGGCACATAACGGAACGCATGCTGGTAGTAGTCTCGATACTCTTTCGACCCCTGATAACTGAAGGTCAATTTGTCGGCGTTGTTGAGTCGCCATACCCACTTGGAAGTCAGGGAGAATTGATTCTGGTAGCGCTGATCCAGGTCGAAGCCAAGCAGATCGATTGTTTCGGTCGGCTTGTTCGAGAATGGGGTATGGCCGTCTGTCAAGTCGCCGGTAGCCGTCAAAATCCAGGTCAGATCCTCCCCGGGAAGATTCAGCCCCAACTTGGGAAAGAGATATGTCGAGATCGGTTCCGGACCCTGGAGTGAGAACTCGGCGAAGTCGGAGTTCAGGCTGTATTCGTCGGGACTCAAGTTGTCGGTCTTGTAACGGAGCGACCCGCTCCAATCGTCGCTCCCCTCCTTGGTGACTACCTTGATTATCGCCGACTGCGCTTCGCCATACTCGGCATCGAACCCCCCCTGCAGAACCGTAACCTCTTCAATCGCGGCACGCCCCACAGTGAGGCCCGCCCCCTCACCGGTAATGGGATCCTTGACCGAGATGCCGTCCACCAAGTAACGGGCTTCATTACCCCGGCCACCGCGAAAATGCAGTTCTCCGCCCTGAGACACCACACCCGCCTGCGTTTGCAGTAGTTCGTTGACGTCGTTGATGGGCATCTGTTCGATCGACTCAGAGCCCACGGTGCGCATTGAACTCGTCACGTCCGCCTGAATCAACGCTCGCGTTGCGACCACTTCGGTCTGAAACTCTTCAGATTCAATTACGACCGGGATCAATTCAAAACGCAGTGGCGTATTACGGTCACTAAAGACCTTGACCTCGGTCTGCCTCTGCTGGGAAAAACCCATTGATTCGGCGCGGACCTTATAGGAACCGGGGGGGACGTTCAGGATGAAGAACTTGCCGTTGGCGTCGGTCATCGCACCGAGATGCGTGTCTTCCACGATGACGTTCACGTACTCCATCGGCTCGCCGGTCTCCTTGTTCAGGACCACACCGGTGATCTTTCCGGTCACGCCGGCGAATGCGCTAGATGAGAACAGGAGGCAAATCAGCAGAGGAACGAACAGGAGGAGTCTACGCACGAGATCCACTCCCTTCAGCGGAGAACATGGGTTGCCGCGAATGCGGTGTGGGAACGGGAGAGGGGAGGATTGGCGACCGTAACTTTATGGGCACACAAGAGTCCGAGGTCGCGAAGAGGGAGTGGCAATCGACCGTGATAACCAAAGGATACGAACCGGGAGGCTCGCATGTCAACCAACTGCGCGGCATAGGGGCATCCTTCTGGGCATGGGCCCATCGTCCCGAGTTTCTCGATTGTGTGGAGCGGACAGTCCGAGCACGCATCTCTGGTGAATCGGAACACGCCAATCCTATGGGTATTATTCGAAGTCATCCGCGAACGCCACCGAATGGTATTCGCCAGCGAAGCACGTGCACAACTCGAACATGACAAGGAGATCCATGGGAGTATAGAGATCTCTTGGGCGGAAAGGGTGGATTTCTGCATCCTGAAGCTCGGAATGGCCCGGTTTTGTCATGCCGCGCGTTTCCGGGCGCCGCTCAGATGGCTTCGAACGCACACCATCGCTCAGTGCGAGTTCTTACCAGACAACGGCCTGGGCGTTTCCGACGAACTCAGCGAGTTGTCAGGCGGGATTTAGAACTCTCACGAAGATTCGGCGACTGCGGTGCGGCAACCCGCCAGATCGGCATAGCGCTCCTGTGCCAGGACCCGGATCTCCTCCTGCCAAGCCGGCGAGAACCTCTTCCTCTCGAATCGAATCCGATGGCAACGCCAGAATCCAGCGGCTAGGTGCTCAGCGGCAAGGTGGTGGGGTTGTGGAGCCCTGCCGGCGCCGGGCGACGGAACCGCCCCGGCCAGAAGATAGGGAGAGAGATCGGAGTATCCTGTTGGGGCTATCG
>JALXCG010000409.1 GCA_026991065.1 Gemmatimonadota bacterium
CTCTCGCCCTGATCTCTTCCGTGTCATCGCCAAACTCCAGACTCTCCCGCGCGGCGTCGCCCGGGGTCAGATTCAGTTCCGGCAGCGTCGTTACCGGCCCAGCTTCCGCTACTTCCGTGGGAGTCGCCACCGCACCGGCGTCGCCCCCGGGCGGTTCCACCGCCTGCCCCAGTTCCAGTTGCGCCGGATCCACCCCCTCGAACGCCGCCAACACCCCCTCCAGCTCATCCAGTTGCGGAAGATCGCGAAGATCGCGGATGCCGAGCAGAATCAGCAGATCGCGCGTGGTCGCATAGAGCAGCGGACGCCCCGGACCGGCGGCGCGCCCGGTCACCTTGATCAACTCCCGGTCGAGCAGGGTCCGCAGCGGCCCATCCACCGAGACACCGCGGATCGCCTCGATCTCCGCCTTGGTCGTGGGCTGACGGTAAACCACAATCGCCAGGGTTTCCAGCGCCGCCTGGCTGAGTCGCGGCGTCCGCTTGCCGCGCAGCAAACGCTCAACAAAGGGTGAGACCTCCCTGCGGGTGGCAAAGCGCCACCCTCCTCCCACCTCCTCCAGCACAATGCCGCGCCCCCCCGCGGCATAATCGCTCTCCAGCGACTGCAGCAGCTCCCCCACTTCCTGGGCGCCCAACTCCGGCAGCAGCTCGACCAACCGGCGCAGCGAGAGCGGGGCATCAGCGGCAAAGATCAGGGCTTCGATCACCGCCTTGAACTCCCGGCTATGCTCTCCCATCTCCCTCCCCTTTCCGTTGCAGATAGAGGTCCGCGAAAAGATCGGGCTGACGCACGCCGATCTCGCCCAGGCGAACCAGTTCCAGGATCGCCATGAACGTGACGATCACCTCGATGCGCGATTTGGCCTCCACCAATAGCTCCGACAAGCGCAGGCGCGGCCGCCGGCCGATCCAGGCCCGGATCAACCGAACCCGATCCTCGATCCGCACCGGCTCCACCGCAATCCGAGGCCGCGCCGCCGCCCTCACCGAGGCCTGATCGAGGACCCGCCGATAGGCGGAAATCAGTGCGAAAAGCCCGACCTCCAGTTCCGGTTCCGGCGCCTCCGGCAGCGCCGCGGCGCTGCCCCGCCCGCGGATCCCGCGACGCTCTTCCCACAGCTTCCCCAGGTGTTCGGAAGCGGCCCGAAAGCGGCGGTATTCAACCAACTGGCGCACCAGTTCGGCGCGCGGGTCGGCGATCTCGCCCTCTTCGTCGAGCACGGGGGTCGGCAGCAGCAACCGCGACTTGATCGCCATCAGAGTCGCCGCCATCAGAATGAACTCTCCCGCGATGTCCAGATCAAGAGCCTGCATCGCGTCGAGGAACTCCAGGTATTGATCGGTGATGCGGGCGATCGGGATGTCGTAGACATCCACTTCGGCACGCTGGATCAGAAAGAGCAGCAGGTCCAGCGGACCTTCAAAATGCTCCAGAGTCACGCGGTAGACGGGAGATGCGGGCATGAATGAAAAGCAAGGTGGGAAACTAGTAGATGCCGAGCGTGTTCAACATCCAGAAAAGCGGTTTCATCCACAAAGAGATGCCGCCGACGAAGATGAAGGCGAAGAGCAGGAAGAGGCCGTAGCGCTCCATCCGGGCGTAGCGGGCGGCCAGCGGCGGGGGGAGAAAATAGGCGAGCACGCGAGAGCCGTCGAGGGGTGGCAGCGGTAGCAGATTAAACCAGCCAAGGACCAGATTGATCATGAAGCTGTAGCTCAGAACCCGGTAGACGGCACCGGTGAGCGTTGCCGGGTTGCCGCTGGCCCCCAGAGCGTCGAAGGTGTAAATGAGCAGCAGAGAAGCCACCGCGAGGGCCGCATTGGATGCCGGTCCGGCCAATCCGACGAGCGCACTGTCGCGCCGGAACTTCTTGAAATAGAGCGGATTGATCGGTACTGGCCGAGCCCCGCCGAAGACCACGCCGGAGTGGGAGAGGATCAGCATCAGCGGCAAGAGGATGGTCATAAAAGGGTCGATGTGGGGGAGCGGATTCAAGGTCAGGCGCCCGGCCCGGGCGGCAGTGGGATCCCCCAGCAGTAGGGCGACATAGCCATGCGCATTCTCATGGACAATCACCGAAAAAAGCAGTACGGGTACAATGATGATGGCGTCGGCGAGCATGAATCCTCGTTGGTGCGGCAAGAAGATGGGGTGCGGAATCGGGCTTCGTAAGCCGCGGCAGTCCAGGGGAACACTCTACCAGCTTCCTCCGCGGATGTAGTGTCCAGAATCCTCCACCCGGCTTTGCAAGCCCGCTCCAGCGCATCGGTTCTGGCTCTCCTCGCCCTGCGGCAAAAGCCGGCGACCTAGGCGTATCTCAATGCGCCGCAGGGAGTCAGGCCCGCAGCCAATAACTCGGATGAGGCCCTGATGGTGGATCGAAGAGCGTTGGCTTTTGTTGGACCTGCGGCAATGGCCGCGGGTAGGATTCCGGCTTTCAGTGTTTCATTTCATTCGACCCGCACCTCTCTTCAGGATTCGTCGCGTGACGACAGAACCGGCGGGAGATGCGGGTTGCGGTCCCCGAGTCGAAGGTGAGCCCCTTGTCAGACTCACTCCAGCCCATGCCCCTGCAGGCAGCAATCGAAGATCGGTTGCAAGCCCTGCTCACAGAGCGCTTCATCGAGCGTCTCGGCGCCCGCGACGGCAGCCTCTGGCCCCACGCATCTTCCGCCGACGGCAACGCCCCCACAACTGCCCGCGATCTGGGGTGGCTGCGCGCGGCGCGACCGATGCGCGCCCAGCTTCCGTCGCTGCGCGCTTTCGTCGCCGAAATCCGCGCCGCTGGAATCGACCGCGTCGTGGTCCTGGCCGAGGGCGGCCCGGCGCTCTACCCGCAACTCCTCCAGGAGATCTTCCCGTCGGTTCCCGGTTACCCGCGCTTCCAGGTTCTGGATTGCACCTCCCCGGCCGCGGTCCGCGCGGTCGGCGATGATCTCGACCAGACGCTCTTCCTGGTTGCCTCGAAATCGGGTGAGACCATCGGCCTGCGCTCCTTCTACCGCCACTTCTCCGCACGCCTGGCCGATGGGCGCCACTTTTTCGCCATCACCGACCCGGGTTCCCCGCTGCAGAAGCTGGCTCAGGAGGCCGGCTTCCGGCGCGCTTTCCTCAATCCGCCGGATCTCCGCGGCAGCTACTCCGCGCTGACTCTTTTCGGCCTCCTGCCGGCACTGCTCAGCGGCATCGAAGTGGAGCCGCTCCTCGATGCGGCCACCACCATGGCTGAGGCCTGCGCGCGCTCCGAGAAGAGCAATCCCGGGCTTCAACTGGGAACCTTTCTCGCCGTCGCGGCGCTCCAGGGACGCAACAAACTCCACCTGATCAGCGATCCGCGGATCGCTCCCTTCACCCGCTGGATCGAGCAACTGCTCACCGAGAGCCTCGGCAAGAATGGCAAGGGCCTCGTCCCCCTGCCGCTAGAGACGGAGGACACCGCGCTGCTCACCGGTGACGATCACCTGATCGTGAAGCTGCGCCTCGCCACCCCCGCCGCTGCCGAATTCACGGCCGAGGGGCTCGGTGGCCACCCCACGTTCACCCTCACCATTCCGGATCTGCCGGCCCTGGGCGGCGAGTTTCTGCGCTGGGAGACCGCGGCGGTCACGGCGGCGGCAATCCTCGGGGTCGATCCTTTTTCCCGCCCCGAAATCGCCGCCGGGCGGCACCATGTCGAGGCGCTGTTGCTGGCCGCGCGCACGGGTGCTGAGCGCGACCTCCCCGCCGCGGTGGCCGAGGCCGCCGGTCTGCGTCTCTACGCCGATCCCGGAATCCCCACCGCGACCGGCATCGAGGATTGCCTGGTCCAGCACCTGCGGCGCGTGGCCGCAACCGACTATCTAGCGCTGGTCGCCTACTGCTACCCCACGCCCGAGTTGGTCGCCGCATTCGACGAGTTGCGCCTGCTTCTGCAGACCCGCCTGCAGCGTCCCGCAACGCTTGCATTCGGCCCCCGATCGCTGCACAGCACCGGGCAGTTGCACCTCGGGGGCATCGACCAGGGGCTCTTTTTCCACTTCACGGCGGTCGACGATGATGACCTGCCGATTCCCGGCGAAGCGATCGGCTTTGCAGCCCTGAAAGAAGCTCAGTCTCTGGGCGCATTTCGCTCTCTGATCCAACGCCGGCGGCGGGTTCTCCGCTGCCAATTCATCGCCGACCCGCTCAGCGAACTTGAACGGCTGAGGGCGATCATCCGCGGCTTTACTCCCGCCTCTTCCCCACCCCACACTCCTTGACCAATTCCAGGATCACGCTCTCCACAGCGCCGCTCGGAAGGGCCGTGGTCTCACTCTTCTAGACCCAATTCTGGAGAACGCCACCATGGGCGCCAGCCGCGATCAACTCTGCATCAACACCATCCGCACCCTCGCCATCGACGCGATTCAGCAGGCCAACTCCGGCCATCCGGGGCTGCCGATGGGTGCCGCCCCCATGGCGTATGTGCTCTGGCGCCACCACCTTCGGCACCAGCCGGAGAACCCCGGGTGGCCCAACCGCGACCGCTTCATCCTCTCTCCCGGCCACGGCAGCATGCTGCTCTATGCCCTGCTCCACCTCAGCGGCTACGACCTCTCCCTGGATGACCTGCGCGCCTTCCGCCAGTGGGGCAGCCGAACTCCGGGGCATCCTGAATTCGGCCACACGGCTGGGGTGGAAACCACCACCGGCCCCCTCGGCCAGGGCGCCGGCAACGCCGTCGGCATGGCAATCGCCGAGCGGTTGCTGGCCCACCGTTTCAACCGCCCGGGGCAAACAATCGTCGACCACTGCACCTACGCCCTGGTCTCCGACGGTGATCTCATGGAAGGCGTTGCGGCGGAAGCCGCTTCCCTGGCCGGGCATCTGCGGCTCGGGAAACTGGTCTACCTCTACGATGACAACGGCATCACCATCGATGGCGACACCTCCGTCGCGTTCTCCGGCGAAGACGTGGGGCAACGCTTCGCCGCTTACGGCTGGCAGGTGCAAACCGTCGAAGATGGTGATCACGACCTGGAGGGGATCGACGCGGCGCTCACCGCGGCGCGCCAAGAGACGACGCGCCCCTCCATCATCATTGTCAAGACCACCATCGGCTTCGGCTCCCCCAATCGCGCCGGTACCTCGGGAATCCACGGTTCGCCTCTGGGCGCCGAAGAGATCGCCCGCACCAAGACCGCCCTCGGCTGGGATCCGGGCGCCCAGTTCCTGGTACCGGACGAGGTTCGCGCGGAGTTCCGGCAGGCCGCGCGGGCAGGAGCGGAGCGGGCCGCTGCGTGGCAGAATCTCTTCGACGCCTGGTCGCAAGCCCATCCGGAGCTGCGCCGGGAGTGGGACTGCGCCATGGCCGGCGGTCTGGCCGAGGGTTGGTCGGAGGCGCTGGACGCTCTCGAGCACCCGGCCCCCGTGGCCACGCGCAAAGCTTCGGAGCGGGCGCTCAACGCCGCCGCCAAGGGGGTCCCCAGCCTCTGCGGTGGCTCCGCCGATCTCGCCGCGTCGGTATTGACGCGAATCAAGGATGGTGGCGACTTCAACGCCGCCGATGGCTCCGGGCGCAACCTCCATTTCGGAATCCGCGAGCACGCCATGGGCGCAATCGCCAACGGCATGGCCTACCACGGCGGTGTCCGCCCCTATGTGGGCACCTTCTTCGTGTTCTCCGACTACATGCGTCCGGCAGTGCGCTTGGCCGCCATGTGTCATCTGCCGGTGATCTACGTCTGGAGCCATGATTCGATCGGCGTCGGTGAGGATGGTCCCACCCACCAACCGGTGGAGCAACTCGCGTCGCTGCGAGCCATTCCCGGCCTCAGAGTGATCCGCCCGGCCGATGCAGTGGAAACCACCGGCGCCTGGAAAGCCGCTCTGGAGCACACCGGCGGCCCCACCGCCCTGGTGCTGACCCGCCAGCAGCTACCGATCCTCGATGGCTCCCGGGTCGATGCGGTGGCCCGCGGCGCCTACATCCTCAGCGAACCGCCCACGGCCGCTCGCGCCATCCTGATCGCCACCGGCTCAGAGGTCTCCCTGGCCACTGCCGCCGCCGCCGCTCTCGCCGACTCCGGGATTCCGGTACGCGTGGTCT
>JALXCG010000410.1 GCA_026991065.1 Gemmatimonadota bacterium
CTCCAGGATCTGGTGGTTGGCGGTAGAGTTATCGATCTGAGAATGGCCGCTGATGACAAGAATCTCGCTCATGACTGCTCCGGGCCTGAATCTCCCGCCGCGATTCCATTGCAACGCAGCGTGACAAGATCAGGCCAATGGTGTGAACTGAAAACGCCCGGGCTGCTTCGGCTCCCGGCAGACACGCTTCGGCAGTTCCGTCGCGCAGCGACAGAGAGAGTGAAAGTCGCGTGTCGAGAAGCTACAATAGGCCCTCGCAGTCATACGCTCCATGCCTGATCGTGCATGATTCGTGCTCGATCGTCCAAATCCAGGTCGCCACAATGGACGCTCTCACCGACATCCTCGAAACCATCCACCTCCGTGGCAGCCTCTACTGTCGCTCCGAACTGGGCGCCCCCTGGGGAATGGCGATCGCCGCGGGCAGCGACGCCCAGTTCCATGTGGTGCGCCGCGGCCGCTGCTGGCTGCGGCTCACCACCGAGCCAGACACCGCGCCGATCCTCCTCGAAGCGGGAGACATGGTGGTGCTCCCCCGCGGTCACGCCCACCAGGTGAGCGACCATCCAGACACCCCCGTGCTCCCGCTGGAAGAGTTTCTGCGCTGCCAGGCCCCGCCGGCCGATCAACCGCCCCCCGCGTGCTCCCTCCTGCGCCACGGCGGCGACGGCGAGCAGACCACCCTGGTCTGCGGCTACTTCCGCTTCGACCGGGGCCGGGCACACCCTCTGCTCTCAGTACTGCCGCCGCTGCTGCTGATGCGTGGCGAAGGGGGGCGGGCGCGCCCCTGGATCGAGTCGCTGCTCGACCTGATCGCCGGCGAAGCGGCCAACCCCGGCGCCGGCGGCGAGATCCTCATCAACCGCCTGACCGAGGCGTTGCTGATCCAGGTGATCCGCGCCCACCTGGCGAGCACCGAGAACCCCGCCCCAAGTTGGCTCGCCGGGCTGCGCGACCCGCAGATCGCCGCCGCGCTGGCGCTGATCCACCATCAGCCGGAGCAGCGCTGGACCCTGGAGCAGTTGGCCGCGCGGGTGGGGCTGTCGCGCTCCGGGTTCGCCGCGCGCTTTCGCGAGCTGGTCGGCGAGCCGCCGCTGCAATACCTCACCCGCTGGCGCTTGCAGCTCGCCGCCAACCATCTGCAGCAGGATCGGCTCTCCCTGGCGGAGGTCGCCCACGCCGTGGGTTACCGGAGCGAGACCGGTTTCAGCAAGAGCTTCAAGCGACTGCTGGGGATCGCGCCGGGGAGCTTTCGGCGCCAGGCGCGCAACGGCGGGATCGGGATCGGACGCGCACAGGCACGGACGCCGGCCACCGATCGGCGCGAACCCGCGCGGGACCGGGACCGAAAGGCGGGATAGCGGGTCGCTCCGAGGCTGCTTCGGCGCGTCGGGGTGGCAACGTTTCTCCACCACCCATCTTGCGCACAACAGAATCCCCTGGCAACATTCCGGCAGTGCCCGGAGTGGATCCGGGCGGTCGGTGAAGATGGACCCACGCAGTGCTCGAACTTCGCTCCGCGCCGCGCTGCCGAGGGGAGAATCCGGTGACAATCCGAAACTGTGTATTGGGAACAGTCGCGCTGCTTACATTGGCCGCACTTCCACCCGCCGCTGAAGCAGAGGTTCTGGTGCGGGGAACGGTGCGAATCGCAACCGGCGAGGTGCCGCGGGTCGCCCACATCGTGCTCAACTCTCAGGATGCCCATCCAATCAAGATGGAGCCGGATGGCTCCTTCGAACTCCACCTGCTGTGGCCCGGAATCCACCAGTTCTACGTGACCAGTCCCAATCATGAGCACACCCTGGTGTGGTTGGCGCTGGTCGACCGCAAGCGCATGAACGACGAAATCGAGCTGCAGATCACCATGCGCCGCCCGGAGTATCTGCCCAACCCCTCCACCATAGAAATCTCGGGCACCTGGGACGCGGAACGGCATGCAGCGATCCGGCAGCAAGACGGCACCTTCGTCTACGAAGTGGAGACCGATGCCGACACCATCGGTTACTCGGTCTGGGGTCTGATCGCGGCTCCTCACTCCACCAACGGCTCTCTCTCCGACCGCTACGCCTACGACGGCGACGGCGACTACTACTCGGTCCTGGATCTCTCCTCCGGCCGGGCGCGCATCGTGGTCGATCCGGCCAAAATGGATCGGCGGCAAACCGTGGAGGCGGGCTTCAAGTTCGACCCCGCTCATGCCGGCCAGGAGACCGTACAGGGCGTAATCGCCGCCGCCGAGACCGCGGAGGCCATCTTGAAGCAGCAGATGCTGGTGGCCGCCGGGCTGCCGGAACCGCCGAACGGCGAGGCGCGCCTGGCCGCCGCGATCGCAGCGCTGGACGGCTGGGAGCAGGACGCCGACACACCCATCGAAGCGCGCCAGCTCGCGTTCATGTACCGGCAACGGATCTACAGCCGGATGCCTGATCCCGACACTCAAGACTCCGCCGGCGAACACCTGCTGCGGCTCCTCCAAGTGGTGCCACCGGAATCAGCGCTGTGGGACAAGTTCGCGACAAATCTCATGGCGCTGACCAAGACCAAACTGGATTATGCAGCCCGCAAGGAGCACGCCTTGCGCGTTTTCGATGCTGTTGAATGGCCGGACTCCCGGATCCAGGTTCTCAATGTGCTGCTCACCCTTGCCAAGATGGCCCACGCCCAACAGGATCTGGAGAGTTTCTACGCCAGGCTCAAGGAGGATTATGGGGATGCTCCCACCGCCAGATTCGCGCTCACACAGTTCAATCCCGACCCGCCGGTGGCACCCGGCAAGCCGTTTCCCGAGTTCACTGCCAAACGCCTCTCCGGCGAGCCTTTCGATAGCCGCGACTACCACGGTCATGTGGTCCTCTACGACTTCTGGTCGACCGGGTGCGTGCCCTGCGTGGCAGCGATTCCGGAGTTGGAAAAGATCTGGGCCGACTACTCCGACCGAGGCCTGAAAATGGTCAGTGTGGCGCTGGATCGGAACCCCCAAGCGGTTGAAGCGTTCCGCCGGCGGCCCGGCCACCAGATGCCCTGGGACCATGCCCTTCTGACCGAAGGATGGAAAGCGGCGGCAGCAAGAAAACTGGGGCTCTCAGCCATTCCCACCGTGATCCTGGTGGATGCCGAGGGCCGGGTGGTCTTCAAGACCATCGGACTGCTGGGAGTGCGCACTCGGCTGGACCAGCTTCTGCCGGCGGGCAAGGGCTGATCGGGTGAAATGTCGGCAAATACGGCCAGGTGCCAACATTCTCCGCCAGGGGTGCCTGGTTCCAACCGGAGATGGAGAGACTCTGCTTGATGCCGAAGCCGAAAGCCCCAACTACGGCGCGACGAGCAAAGAATCCCCGGAAGTAACTTGCTGCCAGAACGCCGTTCATCATCGCTTGGCACCCGCCGGGGAGTGAAGCGGGATTGCACACCACTCGATTCATTGAGTAATCTTACTCACGATCATGAGTAAATCGTCACAAGCATTCACCCGCCCCCAGGCCGGCGAACTGGCCCGCCGCCTTGCAGAGCCGCGTCGATGGATCCAGGTCCTGGCCGGAGCGCGACAAGTGGGAAGAACCACCATAGTAGCGGGCGTAAGTGCCGGTGCAGAACCGCATAAGCTTGCTCCTACCGGCGATGTGGTATGATTCAATCAAGATCCGTGGCCAATTGCTGCCCATGAGGGCACGGTCAGCGCGGGCGCAGTGAGTATCACGGCGTTGCAGATGGACGGCTGCTTCACGGTCACTGCTGCTCGCCAGGGCGCTATGCTGCCTGCAAGAATGTCTGACGCGGAGAAGAGGAGAGCATGATGTTCCATGCAGCTTGTGGGCTGTTGTTGTTGGCAACGCTCTTGGCCGGTCAAGTGCATGCGCAAGTCGTGCTCTCCCCAACCAACTACGACTTGAACATCGAAGTGGAATTCGACGAGGAGATCCTGCGAGGAACCGCCGGCATCACACTTGAGAACGCTGCGACGGAACCGGTACACGAGGCATCCCTTCTCTTGTATCGATTGTTGCGTGTGCAGGCGGTACACGACAAACAAGGGCACGATCTTGATTTCCGCCAGAGTGTGGTGGCGTTTGAAGATTTTGGTCAGCTCCAAGTAAACCAAATTGTTATCCCGTTTGCAGAGCCGCTTTCTCCCGGGGCGGCGGTGACTCTCCAACTGCAATATGGGGGCTACTTGCTGGGTTACTCCGAGACAGGGATGCTCTACATACAGGATCGGATTGCCCCCGAGTTCACGATCCTGCGCGAGGATTCGTATGCCTACCCTCAGCCCGGTTACCCTTCACGTCTTGTCAATCGTGGTGCCGCAGAGTGGAACTTCAGCTATCTGGCTCGCATCACGGTCCCAAAGGAATACACGGTTGCCAATGGCGGTCGCCTGGTAGCTTGTGACACGCTGGGGGAAAAGCGTGTCTTCCAATTCGCGAGCCTGAAGCCATCCTGGCGAATGGACTTTGCGATCGCGCATTACACCAGGATGACGTCCGGAATCATTCACGTCTACTATCTTCCCGGCGATAAGGAAGGAGCTGCGGGCGTTGCCGCGGCAGCTCAGCGGTCCTTCGATCTGTACACAAGCTGGTTTGGTCCGTTGCGCGGGACAGCAGGTCTTACCTTCATTGAGATTCCGGACGGTTGGGGTTCACAGGCCGACGTGTCGACCATTATTCAGAGTGCTGCGGCTTTCCAAGATCCGGAACGCCATCACGAGGTGTACCATGAGATCAGTCATCTCTGGAATGTGTCGCCGACAGACCGCCCCTCGCCACGCTGGAACGAAGGACTTGCTACCTTCCTCGAGAATCTCGTGGACCAGGAAATCTCGGGACGTCCCGAAGTTGATGCGCGAACGACGCAACTGATCGATTGGTTGGTGCAGCAGCTACCAGACCATCCAAGGTGGTCAAAGGTGCCAATGGTTGACTACGGCAGAGAGGGCTTGACGGATCTGTCCTACTCGGTGGGGGCGGTGTTTTTCGATCTCCTGTATCGCCTTGCCGGTCGTGACACGTTTAATGCCATTGTTGGTCGCTATTATGCGAACTACCAGAAGACCGGGGGCAGTACAGAAGACTTTGCGACCCTTGCAATCGAAGTCGCCGACGCCAAATACGTCTCGAAGCTCTTTCACGACTGGGTATTCACTACATCCTGGGCTGATCGGATCGTGAAGATTGCCGGCATCGAGGAACTCGTGAAGTATTATCGGGAGGATGGCTCGCGGGAAGGGACCTCACGAAAGCGGTCAGAGTTGAAATGGCAGCCACAAGAGATCCTCTCCAGGCAGGGCACGGGTCATCGCCCCGCCGCCACGCGCAAAAGATGAGCCAATACCCCGGACCGACGAGAAGAAGCCTGTTCGGCCAGAACGGAACAGTCCGAATCGAAAACTGCACCGTTGCGAACCGCACCGGCCGAAAGAGAGCGCCGGCGGTGCAGCAACAAAAAGAGATCGAATTCTGAATTGTTGCTTTCGGCCCGGTGCGGAGTGAGCGGAGAGAACAGAAATCAGCGGTTGGCGCGCTGGAGAAGTGTGGCGACAGTGCCCGCGAGAAAAAGTGTGGCGATGACGACCGGAACCGGGGGCATGTCGACGGCGATGGAGAGGAGGAAGCCGCTGATGGTGCCGAGCAGGCCGATCAGGAGGACACCGGCGACCAGATTGCCCAGGCCGAGGGCGTGGCGCTCCCACAGCAGGGTGGGGATGGCGAGAAGGCCGAGGGTGAGGAGGGGGCCGACGGAGATGACGCCGGCGGCGATGATCAGGGCGCCGGCGACGCGAAAGAGGAGGACGGTGCGGCGGCCCTGGAGGCCGTTGCGGATGATCAGACCCTCCTGGTCGAGGGCGAGGGCGTAGAGGAGGCCGCGGAAACGGAAGGCGAGAGCGAGCGTGGCGAGGGTGAGAACGATAAAGCCGATCAGCTCCGCCTGCTCCATGGCCAGGACCTCGCCGCGGAGCATGTGTTGCACGTGGGCTTCGACGCGGGCGCTGGCGCGCCGTGCTCCTGGCCGGACTCTTCTGTGCCGGCGACGCCGCAACCCCGATCATGGGCGCCGCCCGCGCCCG
>JALXCG010000411.1 GCA_026991065.1 Gemmatimonadota bacterium
CCTGAGCCGATAGGGGAAGGGGAGGGGCGCGGCGGCCCGCCACCGAAGAAGTGGCCAACTTGGCGGTTTGGTCGATCGCCACTCATGTGAGCCATTTCCCCCGGCCGACCCGGCGAACCCGGCCGGCCCGGCCGACCCGGCCGACCCGACGGAACCAACCGACAGGCTCCCAGAGCATCGAAAGCAGCAGCAATGATCGAGGATCGCCTCTACGGCGTGCGGGAACTCTACGAATCCAGTCCGCTCTGGCTGCGGCGCGCGGCCGGCGCGGTCTACTGCCGCCTGCCCAATTCGCTGCGCTATGGGCCGGTCTATGGGCGGATGCGGGCGCTGCTGCAAAAGACCCGCCACCTCGATCCGGCGGAGCTGGAGGCGCTCACCAACCGCATGCTGCAGGCGGCGATCGCCGACGCCTATGCGCACGTTCCTTTCTATCGCAGTGCCATGAAAGAGCGCGGCGTCGAACCGCGCCACATTCGCCGGCGCCAGGATCTGCGCCTGCTGCCGCTGGTCGACAAGACCCTGGTGCGCGAGTCCGGCGACGCCCTGCGCTCCGAACTCCACGGCGCGAGCCAGCGGATCTATGTCACCACCGGCGGCTCTACCGGCGAGCCGGTCGGGTTCGACCTGCAGAAGGGGGTGTGCCGGCCGAAGGAAGCGGCGATGCTCGACCACGCCTGGAGCATCGTCGGTTACCGCCGCAGCGACCGCTCGGCGATCATCCGCGGTTCGGTCCTGAACCGCGAGGGGATCTGCGATGAGGACCCGATCAAGCGCAGCCTGGTGCTCTCCAGCTATCACCTCACCGACGAGTATCTGCCGCGGATGATTGATGCGTTGCGCCGCTTCCGGCCGCGCTATATCCAGGCCTATCCCTCCTCGGCGGCGATTCTGGCGCGCCACCTGCGGGCCACCGGCCAGCCCCCGATCGCCGGCCTGCGCGCGCTCCTGCTCAGCTCCGAAACGCTGCGCCCCGACCAGCGCCGCCTGCTGCAAGAGGCATTTCGCTGTCGCGTCTTCTCCTGGTACGGCCACGCCGAGCGCGTGGTCTACGCCGCCGAGTGCGAAGCCGGCGCCGGCTACCACATCTACCCCGAATACGGCATTTTCGAGCTGGTCGATGAGCATGGCGAGGTGCTGCCCTGGGAGCCGGGGGTGCGCGGCGAGATTGTCGGCACCGCCCTCTGGAACCGGGTGATGCCGCTGATTCGCTACCGCACCTACGACCTCGCCACGGTCGCCGGCGATTCCCCCGGCGGCCCCGGTGTGGTCTGTTCCTGCGGTCGCCCCCACCCGCGCCTGGCGTCGGTCGAGGGGCGGATCCAGGAGTTCCTGATCGCCGCCAACGGGCGTCCCATCTCCACCACGGCCCTCAATATGCACAGCCGGGTCTTCGACCAGGTGAGTGAGATGCAGTTCGTGCAGGAGTTGCCGGGCGAAGTGGAGCTGCACCTGGTGCCGCGCGCCGACTTCGGCCCCGCCGACCGCCGCGCGATTCAGCGCGAGGTGGGGCAGAAGCTCGGCCGCGACACCAAGCTGCGGCTGGTGCTTCGCACCGCCATCCCCACCACCCCCAGCGGCAAGCGACGCCTGGTGCTGCAGCAGATCCCGGTGCCCGACGTGCTGCTCGGCGCGCTCGGGCACTAGCCGTCCGCACCAACCCCCGCGCCCGCGCCGTCCGCCCGCACCAACCCC
>JALXCG010000412.1 GCA_026991065.1 Gemmatimonadota bacterium
ACCCTGCTCCTGGGCGAGAAAATGCAGCGCCAGGCGTTCAATGTCACCGCGGCGCTGGTGCAGGGGCGGAATCGGCACCTCGACGGCGGCGATTCGGTAGTAGAGATCTTCGCGAAAACGGCCGGCGGCGATCTCATCTTTCAGGCTTTTGTTGGTGGCGGTAAGCAGCCAGACATCGACCTTGCGCGGGCGGGTTTCGCCCATTCGGTAGATCCGTCCATCATCGATTGCGCGCAGCAGTTTGGCCTGGAGTTCGAGCGTGATCTCGGCGATCTCATCGAGAAAGAGAACCCCGCCGTCGGCCTCTTCGAACCAGCCGGTTTTGTCTCCGACCGCGCCTGTGAATGCCCCTCTGCGGTGACCGAACAGCTCAGATTCAGCGGTTCCCTCGCCCAGGTTGGCGCAGTTGACCTGGATGAACGGCTTGTCGCCGCGGGCGCAGCGGCGCGCGATCTCTTCCGCCAGGAGATTCTTACCGCTTCCGGTTGGGCCGGTGAGCAGCAGGCGCGGCAGGCGGCCGTTGGCTGCCGCGTAAGCGAGGATCGACTCGGCATGGGCGTAGAGTGCCTGCATCGGCTCGGAACCGCCGATGACCCGTCCCCACGAGTCGCGGTGGGCGTAGTGGGCTTTCATGCCCCGCGTGACCTCGCGCTCGTCGTGCAGGCGGTTGGCTTCACCGCGCAACTGATCGACTGCCGCGGTGCGCCGAATCAGACGACCGAAGATCCGGCCCATCGCCTCGAAGGCGTTGCGGGTCGACGGTGAGACCGCCAGGTGGTGGGTGCGATTGTCGACATAGACCACGCCGACCGGTAGGTCATCTTCGAGCAGGGGGACCGCGGCGACACTGAGGATGCCGAAGCGGCGAATCGATTCGAATCCGCTCAGCTCCTCGGCGCTGTGGGCGTCGTCGTGCAGCAGCAATTCGCCGCGCCGGCTGCGGTTGAGAACCCCGGCCGACCAGGTGTGGGCATCCTTCACCGTTTCCGGATCGACGCCGCGCGTGACATGGGGGCGCAACTCACCCGAGGGAGGATCGACCAGAAAGAGGATGCCGCGTTCGCCATGCAGCAGATCGAGCGTGAGATCGAGCAGGCGCGGCAGCAGATCGGGCAGGCTTTCGCCGGCGGCGATCTCTTCGAGCACGTGGATCAGGGTGCCGAACGGAGTGGGAGATGTTCCGTTGGGGTTGGCGGCGGCGGAGGCGGCGCGGATCCGGGCGGCGTCGATCTGCTGCTCGGTGGCCTGCAATAGACGCAGCATCTCGGCTTCCTCGGGAACCTCCTCCAGCATGGCTCGCGCCTCCAGAACCCGGTCGCGGGCGGCGGCGTCCTGGCTGCGGGCGGCGAGCGCCGAGGCATGGTCGAGCAGGGCCGGGAATTCTTCGGAGATGCCAAGGGCGCGCATCTGCAGAACTGCGCTGTGCAGTTGCCGATCCGCGGTGGTCAGAAGGCCGCGGGAGAGGGCGGAGCGGCCACTGATCCAGGCGGCGAGCGCGGAAAAGGAGTCGGCCTGCGCCGCGGAGTGGGTGGCCAGGACCGTATCGGTCAGCGTGGCCGCATCCGTGGCTCTTCCTTCGGCCAGCAGGAGTTCCGCTTTCAGCAGGGTGACGATTTCGGCGATGCGGCTTTCCGGAGCCGCCTCGATCATCTTCTGGTCGCGGTCGAACAGGGTCCGGGCCTGGTCGGGGCGACCGCGGCGGCAGGCGATCTGGATGCGGCGCAAAGCGATTTCAGGATCGCGCGGCGCCAACTTCCCGCCGCGGGCGGCGTGAGCTTCCGCTTCGGTCCAGCGCAGCAGATGCATCTCCAGGCGGATCCAGGTTTGC
This sequence comes from Gemmatimonadota bacterium, assembly GCA_026991065.1. Classification (GTDB taxonomy): domain Bacteria; genus JALXCG01. The sequence goes on from JALXCG010000412.1 coordinate 1,829, forward strand.
TCGGCCATGAGGCGGTGGGCGGGGCTCTCCACACCCGCCAGGGCCTGGTCCACACTTTCCAGGGTCTGCCGCGCGGCAGTGACCCGCCGGAGGCGGATCAGGTCGACCGCCAGACTGGTGCGCAGCCAGGCGGCATCGAGAATGCGGCCGGCGCCGGCCGCGGCGGCGATCGCTTCGCGCAGATCGGCCACTGCTTCTTCGATCCGCGAGAGACGTTCGAGAACCCGCGCGCGCGAGGCCAGGAGATTGAGCAGCACATTGATGTGGCCGAACTCGCGAACCCGCGGCATCGCCTGATCGAAGAGGGTGATCGCTTCGTCGAATTTGTGCTCGGCGCTGGCGATCGCGGCGAGACGCAACTCGGCGAAGATGCAGATTTCAGTGTCGCCCCAACTCGCTGCCGCGGCCCGCGCCGCGGTGAATCCGGCGCGCGCTTCCTGCAGCCGGCCATCCCGGAAATCTACCTCGGCGCAGCTCTGTGTGGCGCGCAACGCCAGAGGGGCGGCGCCTAGTCGGGTGGCGATCTCCAGCGCTTCCCGCGCCGCCCGCCCGGCCGCCACCAGGTTGCGGGTTGCGCCCAGGGCTTCCGCCAGGGCGAGGGAGTCGTACCCGACAGTGAGTTCACTGCCCTGTCGGCGGGCGGTGTTGATCGCCGCTTCGATCTGCGGCAGCGCCTCCTCGCTGCGGCCGGTCGCGGCCAGCGCCCGCCCGAGAGAGATCTGAGACTGATGGAGGGTGGCGGCGTCGGCTGCGGAGGCCCCGCGGCGGCTGCCAAGGTAGTCCACCAATGGGGCCAGAAAGGCGATCGCGTCCGCCGCCGATTCACTCTCCACCAGGGCGGCGCCGAGGGCGCTGAGCGCGCCGATCGCGATTTTCGCCAGCGCTGGAGTCTGGCCGTCGAGCAGTGGTTGCAGCGTGGCGGCGGTCGGCAGCGGCGCCGGAACCGCGGCGGCGGTGGTGAAATGGGACCAGGCCGCGCGCGCGTGGCCGGCGGCGCGCTGAGCATCATGGCTGGCCAGGGCGGCGTTGGCGGCGGCCACACAGGCGCGCGCATAGGCGGGATCATCGGCCGCGATGTGACGCAGTGCCAGGTCGGTCAGTTCCTGGGCTTGGGCGGGAGGTGTGGCGGCATCACCGACGACCTCTTCGATGGCGTCAAGCGCAGCGTCGAAAGCTCCGCAGCCGAGCTGGTGGCGGGCGCGCAGGAATGGTGGGATCGGCTCGCTGCCGGCGGCCAGGCGGCGCAGCGCGCGCTGGTGCATCCGGCGCGCGCGAACCCGGCCGAGATCCTCGCGGACCAGGGCGACGACCCGCTCTGTCGCCGGACGGAAACGCCGCTGGGCGTCGTGGCGCAGCAACCCCAGTTGCGTTAGGTGTTCAAGATGCGACTGTAGTTTGGCGTCGGGTGCGTCGAGCAGGGATTGCAGTTCCGCCGGAGTCGCGGGGAGCGTATGCACAACCGCGGCTTCGAGCAGTGCTTGCTCGCCCGGCGAAAGGTGGGTCAAGAGTTGCAGAATGCTCTTGTCGTCAACGCTGATCAGTGCTTCAACCTTGGCCGCGGCCTGAGCATCGGTGAGCCCGGAGAGGGTGCCCGGAGTGAGGCGCTGGGCCAGGTCGATGATGCGCCCGGGTTGACCCCGGGTGTGACGCTGGACCGCTTCGAGCACGCGCTCCCGGATCTCGCCCGGCTCGCACTGGAGGGCCCAGGCGAGAAGCGCGCGGGTGGCGGCGCGAGTGAGAGGGGCGAGCCGGGCGCAAGGCACGTCACCGGCGCGGTCGCTGATGGCGACCAGACCCACATCCTGCACGGGGTGCTCGGCCCAGATCTGTTCGACGATCCTCAGATTGTGGTGGTCCAGCGGCTCCTTGAGCAGCAGCAGCAGCGGCGTTTCAAGGTGGCCCGCGAGCAAGCGCAGGATTTCGACGAGAGCGTGGGAGCGGGCGGCGTGAATCGCTTCCCAGGGGGCGCCTGGAGGGGCCGCGGCGGCATCGGCGAGGGCCCGGGGGAGTGGCCCGAGACACGCCTCGCACCACTGCCTGGCGGCGGCGAGCAGGGCTCGCCATGGGGTCGCGCCGTCGATCTCCAAGACCCGCCAGCCCTGGACTCTGGCGCGGTCCGCGATCTCCATGGCAAAGCGTTTGCGGCCACTGCCGCGGCCTCCTACCACCCGGAACACCCCGCCCGCGCGGCGCTTCAACCAGTCATCGGCGCCGACCAGGGAGTCTTCCCGGCCGCAGAAGGGGGGGCGCAAGTGCTCGAGCGGAAAGTGCGTGGGTTGCCGCAGCCGGGCCCCCGGTTGCGCGGCCAGGAGGGTTTCGATCTCTTCAACCAGGGGCGCTGGAATCTGCTCCAGGGAGAGCGGGGGGATGACCTCTGCCTGGTCGAGCGGGAGGTGCTCGCCGCGGCTCGCGGCACGCAGAATCGCGCGACTGTTGGCGCCCTCGTGGGGGGGGCGGCCGGTGAGAGCGTGATAGAGGCAAGCGCCGAGGCTGAAGGCATCCGCCGCGGCGGTGGGGTGCTCGCCGCGCGCCAACTCCGGTGCGGTGTAGTGGGGGGTGCCGGTGAGCCCGCGCCGGGTCTTGCCGCTGAGCTGGGCGAGACCGAGATCCAGCAGGGTGACCTGCGGACCGGGGTCGGCGATGAGGATGTGGGCCGGTTTGAGGTCGAGATGCAGCATGCCGGCGGCGTGAATTGCGCCGACCGCCGCCCTTGCCTGGGCGACCACCGCGGCAAAGAGATCCCAGGGCGGCAGCGGTGCTGCTTCCACCTGGGCCCGCCACCACTCGGTCAGGGGGCGTCCCGGCGCCAGGCTCATGCAGAGGTAGCCCCACTCCGCCTGGGGATCGCGACCGACATCGAGAAGCTGTACCACGCCGGCGGCGGTGACCCGCCGTCCCGCCTGCCATTCGGTGATCGCATCGGCTGCGGTGGGCGTGATCTTGAGTGCGACCTCTTGCTCCGATGCCAAGTCGCGGGCGCGGAAGACAGAGCCGCTCGCGCCCTCGCCGAGCAGTTCCTCGGTGCGGTAGCGCTGGGCGACGATGGTGTGGAGCACAGAGAATCGTCCTCGAAGAAGAGTGGCGGTGGGAAACAGCGGCGCACGATGAGCCGGGGGCCGTGTCCGGCGCATTTACTGACAAGAGAATAAACCTGAAGAGCGGAAAAACGGTCGCCGATCACAAATAATGAGATCTCCGCCCCCGTTGCGGATCCCGTTCCGCGCGAGGCGCTTTCCCGTCCCGCTTCCTGGCCACAATCTCAAGCAAAAGAAACCATGGCATTCTACCTTATCGCATTTCTGGCATCCTCGGTAACCGCCGGTGTGATTGGCTATGCCGCCGCGCTCAAAGCAGCAGGCGGCGGGCAGGGGAGGGAGAGTGCAAAGAAGAAGGTGGAACTGGAAGCGCAACTCAAGGCTGCGCGCAGCGCGTTCGCCGCTCTGGGCGGCATGCTCTCGCGTACCCATGAGTCGGTGGAGACGCAAACCCATCGCTTGACCACCTTGCGGCGCGATCTGGCGGCCAAGCCGGACATGGAGCCGGCGGATGTGGTGGCGATTCTGCTGGCGGAACTCGACCGTGTGCTGGCGGAAAACATGCGCCTCGGCAGGGATCTGCGGGAGGCGCGGCAGACGGTGGCCCGGCAGGAGGAGGCACTGAGCGAACTGCGCGAGGAGGCGCGTACCGATGGTTTGACGCGGATTGCCAATCGCCGCGAATTCGATACGCGGATTTTTGCTCAGCACGACCGCTTCGAGCGTCTGGGTGAGACCTACTCGTTGATCATGATCGACATCGATCACTTCAAGCGGATCAACGATGAGCGGGGACATCCGGTGGGCGACAAGGTGATCACGGGAGTGGCCGAGATGGTGGCTTCCTGCATCAATCCGGCGGATCTGGTGGCGCGTTACGGTGGCGAGGAGTTTGCGGTTTTGCTGCCGCGGGCGACTGCCGCGGGAGCGCAGCGTGTGGCCGAGAAGATCCGCGCGAAGGTGGAGCGAACCTCTTTCTGGTGCGATGACCGGCCGATATCGGTGACGATTTCGCTGGGGGTGGCGCAGATTGCCGAGACGGAGGAGTTGGAGGGGCTGGTGCGCCGGGCGGATGCCGCGCTCTATGACGCGAAGAGCAATGGGCGCAACCAGGTGCGCGTGTCGGAGGTGGCCGTCAAGGACGTCGAGGAGCGGGTTAAGGGGATTCTGGAGGGGGTGACCGCAGAGGCGCGGGA
>JALXCG010000413.1 GCA_026991065.1 Gemmatimonadota bacterium
GCGCGGCGGCCGCAAGCGCCGCGGCCCTCCCGCGATCACCGCCAGGCGCCCCCGCGGCACCGCCTCCGAAAGCGCGCTCAGCACCTGCTCGAGAACCGGATTCGCCTCCTCGGTGGCATCGATCAGAAGCAGCGTGCGCCGCGCCCCCGCCAACTCCCGCACCACCGAACCGAACGCATGAATCAGCGCCGCGCGGTCGCCGGCCCACGCCCCCGCCACCGCTTCACCGCTTCCGTGCCCGCCACCAGTGCCTTCACCCGCGCCCGCCTCAGCGCGCGGTGCAACGCTCCCATCCCCATTTCCCTCCTCGCTCGACTCCAGCGCATCCAGCAGCCCGGCAATCACCTCCCAATCCGCCTCGTCGCGCACCGCCGCGCCCGCCAGCGCATCGCGGCGATCAAACTCCGCCGCGCAAAGCGCCAACGCCAGCGCCGCCTGCCCATCCTCCCCCGCGCCCGGCGCCAACCGCAACACCGACGCTCCCAGCCGCTGGCCAAGAATCGCCGCCTCCGCCAGCAGCCGACTCATGCCCATCCCGGGCGCCGCCTCCAGCAGCACCCACTCCTGCTTGCCGCGCCGCGCGGAAAGCGTCACCGCCCGGCGCACCGCCTGCATGATCGCCCCCCGCCCCACCAGCGACGGCTGCACCATGCGCGCTTCCGACGACTCCTGCCCCGCGTCAAGCAGTTCCCGCGCCGCCGCCGCCGACGCCGGGCGCCGCGCCGGATTGGGATCGAGCAAACGCTCAATCAGATCCGCCACATCCTCCGGCAGATTCACTCCCCCGCCGCGCACCCCGCAAACCGAACGCCGCTGCGCCGCGCGCATCGCCCCCACCGCGTCCACCTGCGGAAACGCCGGCACCCCGGTCGCCAGCTCAAAGAGACACGCCCCCAGCGCGAAAAGATCGGTAACCGCCGACGGCGGCGCACCATCCAGGAACTCCGGCGCCAAATACCCGGGTGTCCCCGCCAGCCCGGCCGCCACCGCATCCATCGGCACCGAAAGCCCCAGGTCCGCGATCCGCAACGCCGACCCCAAAGGCGTCTCATAGACCAGCAAATTGCCCGGCTTCAAATCCCGATGCACCAACCCGCAACGGTGCAGATGCTCCAAACCGTCCAGCAGATCCCGAATCACCTCGCGGAACCGCTCCGGCGCCAGCTTCCCGACCAGATGGGTCGCATCCCCGCCATCGGCAAGCTCCATCACCACATAGGGAAGCCCCTCATGCACCCCACACGCATACACATCCAGCAAACACCGATGGGGATGCTCGGCCAAAAGCCGAAACTCGCGCAGAAACCCCACCAGTTCCGCGCCCCGCAGCGGCTCCCGGTGGATCTTCATGGCCACTTCCCGGCCATCCAACCGATCGCGCGTGCGAAAAACGCGTGCCGTGGCCCCAACACCAATCTCTTCGATGATGCGGTAACGAGCAGGGGCGGCAGCAGGCAACAGGGACTCCTACGGGCGGACGATTTTCAGCAGCCGTGGTCCACGCAGCGGGCAAGCGGGCGGGGCACCGCGAAGGACCACGTTCTTTACCCATCGACCGCCTGCCCCCAGGCCTTGACCCCCTTCACCCTCGAATTCCGTTCATTGGTCTCTTCTCCTCACTTTTTGTTGAAAAAAGTACCGCGTTCCGCGCCACCCAATTGATCTCATGCCCCGCCGCGCGCCCCCCGGACC
>JALXCG010000414.1 GCA_026991065.1 Gemmatimonadota bacterium
ATTCCCACGATGTAGGGCGCCTGGTCCTTGAACGGAGCCGGTGGCGTGCGGATCACGGTGTAGGAACGAACCTTGCCGGTGCGCCGCATCGTCTGGGTGGTGAATTCGCGCCCGCCGCATTCATTGCAGATCAGACGCGCCGGGAAGAACCACTTGCCGCATTTGTCGCAGACCGCGGCTTCGTAGCGGTAGCGCCTGGGATACTCCCTCCATGCTCTGGCGGATGGCATCAGATCACCTCCAAAATGTGCACCACGGCGCTGCCGCCGCTGCCGCCCATGTTCTGCGTCAGACCGACCTTGGCGCCTTCAACCTGGCGCGGCCCGCATGCGCCGCGCAGCTGTTCGACCACTTCGACCGCCTGGGCGACGCCGGTGGCGCCCACTGGATGCCCCTTGGACTTCAGCCCGCCGCTGGCGTTTACCGGAATCCGCCCGCCGATCGCCGTTTCGCCGGAGACCGCGGCCTTGCCGCCCTGGCCCTGCTCCACGAAGCCCAGCGCCTCGATCGCCATGATCTCGGAGATGGTGAAGCAGTCGTGGACTTCACACAGGTCGATATCCGCCGGGGTCTTGCCCGCCATCTTGTAGGCCGCCTGCGCCGCCCGTGCGACCGCGTCCAGCGCCGCCAGGTTCTTGCGGTCGTGAAGGCCGATCGAGTCGGTTGCCGAACCGAATCCGGCGATTCTCGCCGCCGGTTTGCCGTTGCCGAACTTGGCCGCCTGGTCCGCCGGCACGAGGATCAGCGCCGCCGCCCCGTCGGTGATCGGCGAGCAGTCGAGAATGTGTAGCGGATCCGCCACCAGCACCGAGTTGAGCACCGTTTCCACAGTGATCTTCTGCGGGAACTGCGCCAGCGGGTTCATGGAGCCGTTGAAGTGGTTTTTTACCGCCACCGCCGCCAACTGTTCCGGCGTGGTGCCGTATTGATGCATATGCGCCACCGCCATCATCGCGTAGAGCCCGGGGAAGGTGACGCCGTTGAACGCCTCCCACTCCTGGTCCGACGCCGTGGCCAGCGCATAGGTGGCCTGATCGCCACTCACATCGTTCATCTTCTCCACGCCGCCCACCAGCACAATGTCGCTGGCGCCACTGGCCACTTCCAGCAGGCCGGAACGCAGCGCCATGCCGCCGGAAGCGCAGGCGGACTCCACCCGGGTGGCCGGAATCGGCGCCTGGCCCAGATAGTCCGCCAACAAAGAACTCAAATGCTCCTGCCCGGCGAAGAGCCCGCCCGACATGCAGCCGATATACATGGAGTCGACATGGTCGACCCCGGCATCGTCAATCGCGGCCAGGGCGGAATCGACAAAGAGGTCGCGCAGGGATTGCTCCCACATCTCGCCCCATTTGCGCATGCCCACGCCGACTATTGCGACGTCTCTCATTACATCCTCCTAACGGGATCGACCCTATTCAGCCTTGCGGATCTTGCGCCGGAATTTGGTGTACGCACCATATTCCAGGTAGATCTGATTGTGTTCCAGCATGTCGCGCGTCTTCGGCGCCAGATCCTGCACCTCGAGAATGCGGTCGGTGACGGTAAAGATGAAGGCGTCACTTCCCGACCCCGAGCCATAGGAGCACATCAGGATCTTGTCGCCCGGCTTGGCCACATCCAGCACGGCCGAGAGCCCGAGCGGCGAGGCGCCCGAGTAGGTGTTGCCGAGCAGCGGCGCCAGCCAGCCC
>JALXCG010000415.1 GCA_026991065.1 Gemmatimonadota bacterium
GCATTCACGAAGTGGGTGCTGGCTCTTCTATTTTAAGTCTTGGCCAACGGCGCAGGGGCTTCTGTCCCGGTTTTGTGGGCGGATGGCTCTGGCCGTTGACCATCTCTTTGCTCTTGTAGGCGGCTGCCGGGGTTGACAGGCGCGCGAGCGCTGGGTAAGTTCCGGGTGGGGCTACGATCAAGGCTTAATTGCTTCCATGGCCCTTCCTCTTCCCGGCCCGTTGAAATAGACGATGGGTGGCGGGATCCAATTGAAATCTACTCCCTTTTCCGGAGCCAGTTTTCACCCCGCGCCTTGAGCGGTGGAAGGGCTGGCCCAACCCCAATCCTTGGCATGATCCCACCGCGACGCCTAACTGACTGTACCATCCGCGGTGGTTGAGCCCAAGTCCCGGGGAGAGTGCCGGAAGGGACAGAGGACAGGCCCCAAACCGGGGTGAGCAGTCCTTCGGCCTGGCACTGCGATGCTGAGGCAAGCGAGAAGAAGGAGGCTCTATTTCGCGGTCGCTCCCGCGCAAGTCCCTCCTCGTAGTGCCGTGGAGATCCTGCCGTGAGCGGGTTGCCGCCAGGGAACTCTTCCTGAGGCGGCTGGAATCTATGTATATGGACATCGCCGAACTGCAGAGCAAATCCATTGTTGAACTCTATGGGATCGCGCGTGATCTCGAGGTGCCGTCATTCAATGGGATGAACAAGCAGGCTCTGGTCTACCGAATACTGAAGAAGAGTGCTGCCTCCCATGAAGACCTTATTGCGGAGGGGGTGCTGGATCTGTTCCCCGACGGACATGGATTTCTCCGCTCTACCAACTACAATTATCTCGCCGGGCCAGATGATGTGCGTGTGTCGCCTTCGCAGATTCGGAAGTTCAAGCTACAGAAGGGCGACGCGATCACCGGTCGGGTCCGGGCTCCGAAGAATGGAGAGCGTTTTTTTTCGCTGGTCGACATAATAGGCGTGAACTACGAGGATCCGGATGAAGCCGCATTGCGGCAGGAGTTCGATCGATTAACGCCTCTCTATCCCAATGAACAGCTTCGGATGGAGTCAGATCCAAAGGATCTGACAACCCGCATCATCGACCTCATCGCGCCGGTCGGAAAAGGGCAGCGCGGTTTGATCGTGGCGCCGCCCAAGGCCGGGAAGACGATTATTCTCAAGGCGATGGCCGCTTCGATCGCGCGCAATCATCCAGAGGTGGTCTTGATGGTTTTGCTCGTGGATGAGCGCCCTGAAGAGGTCACGGATATGATGAGCTGTGTTGACGGCGAAGTGATCAGCTCGACTTTCGATGAAAAGCCGCAGCGCCATGTGCAGGTCACCGACATGGTGATGGAGAAGGCCAAGCGCCTGGTCGAGCAGGGGCACGATGTTGTGATTCTGCTGGATTCGCTGACGCGGCTGGCGAGGGCTTACAATACGCTGGCTCCGAAAAACGGGCGGTTGCTCTCTGGGGGAATAGATGCGACCGCCATGCAGAAACCACGGCGCTTCTTCGGTGCGGCGCGCAATGTGGAGAACGGCGGCAGCTTGACGATTCTTGCGACCTGCCTGGTGGAGACAGGAAGTCGCATGGACGACGTGATTTTCGAGGAATTTAAAGGGACCGGAAATCTGGAGATCGTTCTGGATCGCGGATTGGCCGATCGGCGAATCTTTCCCGCGATCCATGTGCACAAGAGCGGAACCCGCAAAGAGGACCTTCTGCTTGACCCCGTTACGCTGAACCGAGTGTGGATTCTGCGCAAGTACTTGGCTACTTTAAGTGAGATTGAGGCGATCGACTTTCTCCGGGATCGGCTTGCAAAGAGCCCGGAAAATAAGAGTTTTCTGCAGTCGATGAACGCGTAGTGGCGGAGATGGTCCGGTCTCCGGAAGAGCGTGCAAGCGGAGTTTGGGGCTCAGTCAATCGGTTGTTTGCGCGGTCTCTATTGTTGACGGGCGGCCCCACTTGCCGTAACCTAACGCGCTTTGATAACCCATGGAGTTTTCGACGTGAAACAAGGCATACATCCCGATTACAAGCAAGTAGAGGTTAGCTGCGCGTGCGGCAACCGGTTCATGTCCGGTTCAGTGGTGGACAAGATCCACGTTGAAATCTGTTCAGCCTGTCATCCCTTCTTTACCGGCAAGCAAAAGCTTGTGGATACAGCCGGGCGAATCGAGAGATTCCAGCGCAAGTATGGTAAGGGCGGGCGCTGAAAACTTGGCGAACAAACGACTCCGCCGGTTCCGAGGGGCTACGACCACGATCACCAGTGAGGTGCGATCGTGAGTTTCGTGGACAAGCTCGTCGCATTTGAAAAGCGCTACGAGGAGTTGAGCCAGCAACTGTCCGATCCCGCCGTGTTGCGTGATCCCGCGCTCAATCGAAAGCTCGGGCGCGAGTTTGCGAGGGTCCGGGAGATCGTTGCCCAGTATCACGATTACCGTAAAATTGAATCGGACCTGCGCGGTGCGGAGGAGGTTCTTGCGGAAGCTTCCGATCCCGATATGATCGAATTCGCCAAGGCGGAGCAGGTCGAAGGGGAGAAAGCACTCGCCGAGGCGGAAGAGCGGCTGAAGGTGCTGCTTCTGCCGCCGGATCCGAATGACGACAAGAATATCATTGTCGAGGTGCGGGCCGGGACGGGCGGCGACGAAGCCTCTCTTTTTGCCGCCGATCTCTATCGAATGTATTCGCGCTTTGCTGAGCGGCGGGGTTGGAAGTTGGAACTGTTGAGTTCCACTCCCACCGACCGCGGCGGCTTTCGCGAAGTTGTGTTCGGGATCTCCGGGGAGGGAGTGTTTCGGCAACTCAAGTTCGAGAGTGGAACACACCGAGTTCAGCGCATACCGGTGACTGAGGCGAGTGGTCGCATTCACACTTCGGCCGCTACCGTTGCAGTCCTCCCCGAGGCGGAGGAGGTGGATTTGCAGATCGCGCCCGCTGATCTGCGGATCGACGTGTACCGTTCGAGCGGTCCGGGGGGGCAGAGTGTCAACACTACAGACTCAGCCGTTCGGATCACGCATCTGCCCAGCGGTCTGGTGGTGACCTGTCAAGATGAGAAATCGCAACACAAGAATCGGGACAAGGCGCTGACGGTTCTGCGTGCGCGTCTTCAAGACAAGCTCGAACAGGAACAGCAAGCGGAAATCGCCGCTGTGCGACGGGCCATGGTTGGATCAGGAGATCGAAGCCAGCGAATCCGCACCTACAATTTCCCGCAGGGACGGATAACCGATCACCGCATCGGATTGACCCTCTATAAGCTTCCGGAGATTTTGGCCGGCGGGTTGGACGAGTTGATCGAGGCGCTGCAGACCTCTGATCGATTGGAGCGCCTGCAGGCACTGGGAACGGAGTGAGCGCCCATCCTGAAGAGGTCTGGACGCTGCTCGCCGTGCTTAACGCGGCGGACCGTTTTCTTGCTTCCCGGGGCATCGACAATTCCCGAGGCGAGGCGGAGCAGCTTCTCACACGTGTCCTGCAGTTGACTCGACTGGAGCTATACCTGCAGCACGACAGGCCTCTGGATCAGGTCGAGAGAGCTTCCTATAAGAAGCTGCTGCGCAGGCGAGTGCAGGGGGAGCCGCTGCAGTATCTCATCGGTTCTGTGGAGGTTCTGGGCTACGCGCTGGAAGTAGGGCCGGGGGTGTTGATTCCGCGTCCGGAGACTGAGATCCTGCTGGTTGAAGCGTTGCGTTTGTTAGAGCCGATGCAGCATCCCTGGGTCCTCGATGCGGGGGCGGGTAGCGGCACCCTGGCAGTGGTATTGGCGAAACGATTACCCCTCTCGTACGTGTTCGCCGTGGAGCTGTCGCCGCATGCGCTGCGCTACACGGTTCGCAATGCGAAGAGGCATGATGTGGGGGGGAGGCTGCTTGCCGGAGGAGCGGACTATGGGCGCCTGCCGGTAAGGGATGGAGCTTTCGACCTGCTGGTATCGAACCCTCCCTACATTGCCAGCGCTCTGGTACCCGGGCTACAGAGAGAGATCGCGGAACACGAGCCCCACCTGGCTCTGGACGGCGGTGAAGATGGCCTTGATGCGTATCGATGCCTGATCCCGGAAGCCGCACGGGTTCTTCACGCCGGGGGGGCGTTGGCGCTGGAGATTGGACGCGATCAGGGGCGGGCGGTGGCAAGCCTCTGCAGCCGGGATTTTGAAGCGGTCGTGGTGCGCCGTGATCTTGCAGGACACGAGCGCGTGGTCACCGCGCGCAGAAAGTGAGTTGGGTTCGTGGATCAGTTTGTCATTGTCGGCGGAGTGCCGCTGCGGGGAGAAATTGAGGTCGGGGGATCCAAGAATGCCGCCCTGCCGATGCTGGCGGCGGCCCTGCTGGCCGACGGCTGCACCACAATTCGCAATGTCCCTCGGTTGCGCGATGTCCAGTCGATGCTTGCCCTCCTGGAGAGCATGGGCGTCCAGAGTCGATACAGCGGTCACACGGTTGTACTGGATTCATCGACTCTTAGATTGGCTGAAGCCCCCTATGAGTTGGTGCGCAAAATGCGGGCTTCGATCTACGTGCTGGGGCCACTGCTTGCTCGGTTTGGTTATGCGCGGGTATCGCTTCCGGGAGGGTGTGCGTGGGGACCGCGGCCGATCGATCTGCATCTGAGAGGGCTGGAGGCGCTTGGTGCTCGGATCGCACTGCGCCACGGCTACGTTGAGGCGCGCGCGGAGCGCCTGCGCGGCAGTCGGATTGTGCTCGATGTTGTGAGCGTGGGGGCAACCGCCAACCTTCTGATGGCAGCGAGCTTGGCCGCTGGAACGACGGTCATCGAGAACGCCGCGCGGGAACCACACATCGTGGCGCTGGGGGAGATGCTGCGGGCAATGGGAGCGCCCATCGATGGACTCGGAACTCACACGATTACGATTGAGGGGCAGAGTTCCTTGCGTGGAGTCGAGGTAAACAATCGGCCGGACTACATAGAGGCAGGGACACTGGCGGTAGCCGCGGTGATTACTGGTGGCGACCTACACCTGACCTCGTTCCCTCTGGAGGATTGCAGACCCTCGCTGGCGGTGTTGGAAGAAGCGGGTGGAGTCATCGAGCCGCTGAAGTCCGCAGCCGGAGAGAGCAAAGTTCGAGTACGTCGTGCCGCGGCGGGGCTGCGAGCGGTTTCTTTGACCACCGCGCCGCATCCAGGCTTCCCGACCGACATGCAGGCGCAGATGATGGCGCTATTGACGATTGCTCCCGGCACCAGCTTGATCACGGAAGGGATCTACGCGGACCGGTTTTCCCACGTCCCCGAGTTGCGCCGAATGGGCGCGGAGATCGCCTTGCGCTCCAACGTGGCAGTAATTCAGGGACGCCCCGGCCTTGCGGGCGCGCCGGTGATGGCCACCGATCTTCGTGCCAGCGCGGCGATGGTGCTGGCCGCGTTGGTGGCCGAGGGGGAAACCCGCATTCGACGTGTGTACCACATCGATCGTGGTTACGAAGCGATCGAGAAGAAGCTGGCGCGACTGGGCGCTAGGATTCAGCGCGTTCAGGAGTAAGCCCCACGCCCGCGGTCCGGCGATCCCCGCTCCTGCGGGTGATGCCCTTGCGATCCAGATACTCCAAGAGCGGAATCAGATACTTGCGGGTGCAGCCAAAGCGCTCTCGCACATCGCCGACCGATATCTCCCCCTGAGCGCGGAGCATTTCGATCACACCCTCTTCGATTTCACTGAGCGCGGCCTGGGTCATCACCAGGTCCTGGGTCAGGCGCACCAACTCGCCGGAGTCCAGCAGAGCGTGGAGCATGGCTCGCGAGTGCTCCGGATCCGATGAGGCTTGGATTACCTGCTCCGGTGCCGGGGGCACAAAGCGCGATTCACCGCCCAGTGCTTCTTGCCAGCGCTTCTGTTCGGAGCGGTCTTTTTCGGTGAAACGGACTTGGAATTCGGGGCGGGCGACGCGCCCCTCCTGCTGGCGCACAATTTTCTGCTGAATCGCCAACTCCACGACGGATGAACCTGAAATGCCGGGAAACTGCGCGGTGATTCGGCTGGCCGCTTCGTTGGATGGCAGTCCCGGCTGCAGACGGTGCCGCCGGTGGTGAGCGTC
>JALXCG010000416.1 GCA_026991065.1 Gemmatimonadota bacterium
GCGGGGGGATCTGCTGGTGCGGTTGGATCCGACGCGTTACCGGGCGGCGCTGGCCGAGGCGGAGGCGGCGCTGGCGACGGCGCGCACCCAGGTGGACCTGGCGCAGGCGAACCTGCGGCAGGCCCGTGCGGAGTACGCCCGCATCGAGAAACTGGCGGCGCGCGGGTTGGTTTCGGCGGCGGACCGCGATGGCGCGCTGGCGACCCGCGATGTGCGTTTGGCCTCTCTGGCGGCGGCGCGCAATGATGTTGAGCGGGCGCGGGCGGGAGTGGACCGGGCGCGTGATGATCTGGACAAGACTACCATCCTGGCACCGATCGATGGGCGGGTGACGCGGGTGCTGCATGAGACCGGCGAGATCGCGCTGGGAGCGGATTTCAAGGAGGATCTGATTCTGGTGTTGGCGGATCTGACCCGCATGGAGGTGCGCTTCGAGGTGGACGAGAATGACATCGTGAATGTGACGGTTGGGGATTCGGCGGCGATTGAGGTCGACGCCTTCCCCGATCGCTCGCTGGCGGGACGGGTGCGGGAGATCGCGGCCAGCGCGACCGCGCGCGGCGGCGGCACGCTGGATGCGGCCACGGTGTTCGAGGTCAAGGCTGATCTGCTGCAGGCGCCGGTGGGGTTGCGACCGGGAATGAGCGCCGCGGTGGATCTGTTCACGGAGTATCGGGATGACGTCGTTGCGGTGCCGATTCAGGCGGTGACCGCCCGCTCCGCGGCTACACTGGTCGCGTGGGGGGTGGTGGATACGACGACCGCCGCCGCGGAGAATGAGTTGCTGGAGGTCGCCTTCGTCGTGGAAGATGGGGTGGCTCGGTGTCGCCGCGTGGAGACCGGCATCATGGGCGAAACCCAGTTGGAGATCCGCTCCGGTCTGGAGGCGGGTGAGATGGTGATTACAGGTCCCTATCGCCAGCTCTCGCAGGAGTTGGAGGATCAGCAAAAAGTGCACGTGGATGTCGCCGCCGGCGGCGAGGAAGGCTGACGTGAAGCAGAACGATGTCTTGATCGAGTTGCGTGGTATTTGGCGGATCTACGACATGGGCGCGGTCCAGGTAGAGGCGTTGCGGGCGGTCGATCTGCAGATCCGGGAGGGGGAATACATCGCGATCATGGGACCCTCCGGGTCGGGGAAGTCGACACTGATGAATCTGATCGGCTGCCTCGATACCCCTTCGAAGGGCAGCTATACGCTGGGGGGCGAGGATGTCTCCAGTCTGCGCGGAGATGATCTGGCGCGGATCCGCAACCGCCGGATCGGGTTCGTCTTTCAGACTTTCAACCTGCTGCCGCGGGCGACCGCGCAGCGCAATGTTGAGCTGCCCCTGGTCTACGCCGGAGTGAGCGTTCGCGAGCGGCGGCGCAAGGCGCTGGAGGCGTTGCAGATGGTGGGGCTGGCCGAGCGCGCCGACCACCGCCCGAATCAACTCTCCGGTGGGCAGAGGCAGCGGGTGGCGATCGCCCGCGCCCTGGTCACCGATCCATCGATCATTCTGGCGGATGAGCCGACCGGGAACCTGGACTCGAAGACCGGCGCCGAGATTCTGGAGCTTTTCGCCCGTCTGCACGCGGCGGGCAACACCATCGTCCTGGTGACCCATGAGGAGAGTGTTGCGCAACACGCGGAACGGACTGTTTACATTGTGGACGGGCGGATTGAGCGCGACACGCTGCGGGTGGGGGA
>JALXCG010000417.1 GCA_026991065.1 Gemmatimonadota bacterium
CTCCGCAACCCGCATCATCGGGCTTTCGCGAAGATCGTCGGTTCCCGCCTTGAAGGCCAGCCCAAGGAGCGCGATCTTCTGCTCGCCGGATCTCAGGATCTCGCGGATTCCCGCCGCCAATGTCGCTTCATTCGAGGGAAGAATCGAACTCAACAGAGGTGTCTGCAAGTCCAGACGGCCCGCCTTGTGAACAATGGCACGAAGATCCTTGGGCAAGCAGGAACCGCCGAAGGCGAAGCCGGGACGCAGGTAGGCCCGCGAGATATTGAGTTTGTTATCCCGCGACATCAGGTCCATCACCTGCCGGCCGTCGATGCCCTGGGCCCGGCAGATGCTGCCGATTTCGTTGGCGAAAGAGATCTTGACCGCGTGGAAAGCGTTGCTCGCGTATTTGATCATCTCCGCCGCGCCCAACGGCACACGGTGAATGGGTGCCTCCACCTTGGCATAAAGAGCGGCAACCTGATCACCTGCCGTCGAATCTGCCTCGCCGATGATCGTGAATGGCGGCGAGTAGAAATCGGTGACGGCGGTTCCTTCGCGCAGGAACTCCGGATTGACGCAGACCCCGAAGTCCACGCCGCACTTCTTCCCGGAGATCCTCTCCAGCGCGGCACAAACCCTCTCCGCGGTGCCGGGAAGTGATGTGGATCGCAGAACCACGACATGATAGCGGTCACTGTGACGCAATCCTTCTCCGATCGACTCCATGGTGCGATCGATCGCGGTGGTATCCAGGGAACCGTTTTCGCGTGAAGGTGTGCCGACACAAACGAGAGAGAGATCGGTTCGGGCAACAGCTTCGGCGCCATTTGTGGTGGCTTCGATCGCACCGGATTCCACCCCCGCGCGAAGCAGATCGGCAATGCGCTCCTCTATGATCGGAGAGTGCCCGGAGTTGACCAGATCAACCTTGAGTTGATTCAGGTCGACACCGATCACCTGGTGCCCGCACTCAGCCAGACAAGCGGTTGAAACCGCGCCAACATATCCCAGACCGAAGATGGCAACTTGCATGAGGCTCCCTGGGGAAGTAGAGATCCCGCGGCGGGGAAAGTCGTAAGAAATGGAGGAGAAGAGAAGGCCCGAGGGCCGTGGCACAGAGCCCCGGAGCGGGGTCGGAATCAAACCGTGCTAACCAAAGATTCGGCACTTGGGGCGATGAGTTGACTCGGAAAACCGTCCTTTGATGCATCGGGAACGAGGTGTCGCGGGTCTGCCGGCGCCAGTTCCGCGGTGAGCGTTCGAACCTGAACACCCGCGCTGCCGCCGCGGGCGCAGGTTGCCGCCAACCCGCGAAAGAGATACCCAGCCACGCACAGAGCTTCGGTCGGCCGCGCTTCGGCGCCGAGAACGATGGTCTCCTCCATCTCCGCGGTTTCCACGAGCATGGCTGTGGCCGCGGCCACGGGCTCCCCGGACCGCGTGGTAACGGGAATCCGAACCGCTCTTTGGATGGCGTGGGAACCGCGTCGGCTCGCAACCTCCGCGCAAAGATAGGAAGTAACAAAAGCATCGCCGCTGATCTCCCCCTCCAGTTCGATGACCGCGCCCGCCACCCGCCCGCCGAAGGTCGGCGACACCCATGCTTGCGGTTTCGCAGCCGGCGCTTGCGCGGCACCGCGCAGCCGCGCCGGGAAGGACGCACTCAGGAACAGAACGGCTCGGGTGCCGGCCGCGGTCTCCC
>JALXCG010000418.1 GCA_026991065.1 Gemmatimonadota bacterium
CTCCCCGCTCCCGCGCCTCTTCGATCCACCCCTGCAGCCGGATCGCCTCCTTTTCGGAGATCATCGGCCCGATGAAGGTCTTCTCATCGCGCGGATCGCCCGCCACCAGGGCCTCGGTCGCCGCCACCAGCCGCTCGCGGAACTCCTCGTAGATCGCCTCATGCACCAGGATCCGCTGCACCGCAATGCAGCTCTGGCCGCTCTGGTAGAACGCCCCGACGATCATCCGCTGCACCGCGTCCGCCAGATCGTCGCCGCGGATATCTTCATCCACCACGCAGGCCGCGTTGCCGCCCAGCTCCAGCACCACCCGCTTCTTGCCGGCGCGCCGCTTCAGCTCCCAGCCCACCTCCGGCGAGCCGGTGAAGCTCAGGAACTTGAGCCGCTCATCCTCGCTGAAGAGCCGCGCCCCCTCGCGCCGGCAGGGCAGAATCGAAAACGCCCCCGCCGGCAGATCGGTCTCCGCCAGCATCTCGCCGATCAGCAGCGCGCCGACCGGCGTGAAGGTCGCCGGCTTGAGCACGAACGGACAGCCCGCCGCGATCGCCGGGGCCACCTTGTGGGCCGCCAGGTTGAGCGGAAAATTGAAGGGCGAGATAAAGGAGCAGGGCCCCACCGGAACCCGTTTCCACATCCCCCGCCGACCCGCCGCCCGCGGGCTGATCTCCAGCGGCAGCACCTCGCCGTAGATCCGCACCGACTCCTCGGCCGCGATCCGAAACGTGTCGATCAGGCGGCTCACCTCGCCGCGGCTGTCGCCGATCGGCTTGCCCGCCTCCGCGCAGAGCACCGCCGCCAACTCCTCGAACCGCTCCTCGAAGCGCCGCACGCAGTGTTGCAGGACCGCCTGGCGCTGGTAGGGCCGCAGCGTCCGCATCGCTTCGGTGGCGTCGACCGCGGCCGCGATGGCGCGGTCGATCAGCGCTTCATCCGCCGCCGCGACCCGCGTCAGCAGCGCGCCGTCATATTTGTCGCGCACCTCGATGTCGGTGTTGGGCGAGTGTGGCTGGTTGGCCAGATAGAGCGGCAGAGAGTTCGGCAACATGAGCAAACCTCCGACGACTCACGCCCGGGGCGCGAGCCCGGCCGAAACGTGAGCTAGAGCAGAATCCGCACCACCACCACGCGCAGGAACCAGGTTCCCAGCAGCGCGACCAGCGGCGAGAAGTCCACATTGCTGTAGACCACCGGCAGGTTCTCCCGGATCCAGTCCAGCACCGGGTCAACCGTGGCGGCGAAAAAGCGCCGCACCGGATCGGGGAGGTCGATCCCCAGCCAGGAGACCACCACCGCCGCGATGATCACCCATTCATAAAGATGGAGCAGGTTGTAAAGAAGGACACCAAGGCGACTCATGGCACTAGGCTCCGGTTGGGTTTTCAGGTTTCAGCGATGGCTTTGCCGGGCGCGGCCCGAAGATGGCCGACCCGACACGCACCAGCGTAGCGCCTTCCTCCACCGCCACGGCAAAATCATTGCTCATCCCCATCGAAAGCTCCACCGCATCGGCCGCCAGCGCGCCACCCTCGCGCAGTTCCCGCCCGAGCGCCGCCAGCCGCGCAAAATAGCCCCGCGCCTCCTCTGCCGCCCCCACCGCCGGAGGAATCGTCATCAATCCGCGCACCCGCAGATGGGCCAACTCGCCGATCCGCGCCGCCATCACCCCCGCGCCCGCGTCCCCCTCC
>JALXCG010000419.1 GCA_026991065.1 Gemmatimonadota bacterium
CCTCGGCTGGCGGCGGTGAAGCACCTCCCGCCGGGTGGATTCACCCGCGCGGGAGAGCATGGAGACGAGCAGAACAGCGCGTTGCCACTCTCGGCGCCGGTCGGTTGGGCGCCGCCGTGGCGGAAAATTGCAATCCTTGCACATGAGAGCCTGTCGCGCATTGGCTTTCGAGTCCCATGTTCAGGCCTGGTTCGAGAGCAAGGCGCCGAGCTTGCGGGAGAGCTGGTTGTTTTTCAAGAACTGGCAACGCAGGGATCGGGCCGGGGAGGAGTGCGGGCGACCTGAAGAGATTGCGCGACAGGCTCCCGGCGGAAGCATTGATGGCCGAGGTGGGAAACCGACCCACCGCTTGCTCTCGCCGCGAATCGGAACCGGCTGGAGTCCGCGAGTTGGCCGACTGAAGGGCCTCCCGCAACCTCCCCACATCCGGCGGCGTTGGTGTATCCTGGTTGCCCGGGAGCCTGTCGCGCATGGCTTTCGAGCCCCGTGTTCGGGCCTGGTTCGAGATCAAGACGCTGAGTCCGCCGGAAGGTGCGGGCGGGCCCGCCGCGGGCCGCGCGGCCGGCAAGCCGCCCGGAAGGCGACGCGTCCACAGGCACAATCAGGAATTGCACAACCGGTTCCGGAGTTACGCGATGGACTTCGGCGAACCCGGTGCAGAGAGCTGCGTGCAGCATCGCGGAAAGGGGTGATTGGTGGGGCTGCTGACCTCCGGCAATTTCAAGAAGAACGCTTACCACGCTGTTAATCTGACTCTGGAGTACACGCCTGAGTACATCAAAAAGCCGCTCTTGGCGGGCGTGGCGAAGGTCCCGTTTGAGCGACGGTTACCTACTTATCTAATGATCGAACCCACCAACGCGTGCAACATCCACTGCCCGCTCTGCCCCGTCGGTGCCGGCGTCATGAAGCGGAAAAGGGGCTTCATGGATGTGGATAAATACAAGGGCCTGATCGACGAGGTCTCCGGCTTTGTCCAGGAGATTGTCATGAACTTCGCCGGCGAAACGATGATGCATCCGCGCATCGGTGAGATGATCGGTTACGCCGAAGGCAAGGGCATCGAAGTCACGGTCGGCACCAACGGCACGTTTGACAAGACCGAGGAGTTGCTGGACGCCGCGCCGACCGAGATCCTCTACGCAATCGATGGTTTGACCGAAGAGACCTACACGGAGTACCGGCGGGGTGCGAAACTGCAGCAGGTCAAGCAGAATCTGTTCAAACTGACCGAAGGAAAGCGCAAGCGTGGCCAGAAGAAGCCAAAGATTGTGCTGCAATTCGTGGTCATGAAGCACAATGAGCATGAAGTGCCCGCCGTGATGCAACTGGCCCGTGAATGCGGGGCCGATGAGGTCTCCTACACTCCGGTTGTGATCAACGATTTCTTCAAGGACCGGAAGCACAACCTGATTTCCCAGTACCTGCCGAGAACCTCCATCTATCGCCAGTACAAACGGCTACGGGGTCGTGCAAAGGAGCGCAAGCCATCGATCTGTGCATGGGTTTTCCAATCGGTTGTGCTTTACAACGGCGACGTCTCAATCTGCTGTTTCGATTTCGACGGTACGATTCAGATCGGCAACGCTTTCGAGCCGGGCGGTTTTCTCAAAGTCTGGAATAGCGATAAATATCGGAGTTATCGGGAGAGGATCATTCGGCGCGAGTTGGACCTGTGTCATCACTGCGATTACTCGTTCATCAAGCCGGTTCGGGTCGATCCGGCGAAGCATTGTGCCGAACCGCTCACGACATAATTTTGCAAGCTGCCATGGATCCGCCGGGATGGAGTTGCCGGGCGGATGGGCCCACGGCCGGTTTTTCCGCGTGCTGTGGTCGCGTCAGTTCCGTGCCATGGTGTCGCCCCGGATCTCTCACCGGCTTTGCGCTGCCAGCAGCCGTTCCGCCGCGCGCGCCAGGCGTTCCTGGCCCAGGGCGTTCGGGTGAGGGTCGAAGCAGAGGTTGCCGCTGCGCAGGTGGGGGGCGTGTTGCAGAAAGGTGTCGTGCGGGATCTGCTGGTCGGCGAGGAAGGCGCTGGTGCGCGCCAGGCGATCGTCGGGGTCGCCGGCATGGAGCAGCAGAACGGCGAAATCGGCGCCGGCCCGGGCCGCCTCGTCGCGCATCGCCAGGATCAGTTGCCGCACCAGCGCTTCGTTCTCGGCGGCGCGCCGCTCGCGGGTGTGCGGGTCGACCCGGTTGTGGAGCTGGCGCAGGGTGGCGGCGGCAGCCTGGCGGCGGCGGGCGCGGTAGCGGCCCCAGGTGATGTTGTAGAGCTGGGAATGCTCCAGCAGGGTGCGGTGGGGGGCGGGTTGCGCCTCCCGTGCCTGGTCATACCAGGCGGCGCGGTCCTCCGGCACCGGCACGTTGGTTAGTTGCAGGGCTCCGTTGCGCAGGCGGAAGCGCGGCTTGGGGAAGCTGTAGCGGCTGGTCGCGCCGACATCGTCGAAGTCGTTGGCGGTGTAGAGCAGGAGCAGAAACCGGTCGATCGGCGCCGGCTTGGGCAGGGCGCAGAACTCCTGCAGCGCCAGATACTGCTGATCGGTGCCGTAGCCGGGCGCCGCCAGGTTGTAGAGGTTCCACTCGGGGTGGCGCCGCTGCAGCACCGCGGCGGCGGTCTGCTCATCCTCGACGCCCCAGCCCCAGGCAACCGAGTCGCCGATCAGGACCAGGTTGCGCTTGCCGGCAGTGGCCGGCGGGGACGGGGTGCGGTAGCCGTGGGAGTCCAAGTGTACCCGCACCGCGAAGTCGTAGCCGGCAAAGTGGCCGGTGGCGTTGGGGCGACCGCGCCAGCCGAGGCGGGCATCGTACTGGTAGATCGCTTTCTGCGGTGCCTCTTCGCGGGCGCCGTAGACTGCGCAGGGGGAGAGAATCCGCACCGCGATCTCGCCCGCGGTCAGGGCGCAGAGGGTGCCGAGGAGCACCAGCAGGAGTTTGATGCGCAGCGGCGCGGGGCGGTTGGCGGGGATCTCCCGCGGCGGGGTGTGAGGCATGCGGCGATGGTTGCTGGCGAGAGGAGTGCGCCCCGCGTGGGGTCCGGAGCGGGTGCGGGGAGTTGGAGCGCCGCGGCGCGGCACGGTGGAGCAGAGGGCGGGGCGGATCGCCGCCGCCCGCCGGGGAAGGGGCGCCGGGTGACGCCGCCGCCCGTGAGGGTAGCGCGCCGTTGCCCGCTGGGAAAGGGGCCGATCCTGAGAGCGGGGAGCCGTCGGGGGGCGCATCGAGGCCGGAGGGCGCCGGCCGTGGCGATTGACCCCCCGGAAGCTGCGCCGGGCGGCGGGGAGCGGCGCGGAGGATGGAGCAGGGGCGGCCGCCGGGCACGGCGCGGATGCGGCGCGCTGGAGCCGAGAGCGGTTCCGCTGGGCAGGCGGCGATTTCGGCCGGAGTCGGCGCCGGGGCCGCGTCATCCGGGCGCGTTGGGGCAAGGGGTTGCGGAGCGAGCGGAACTTCATTCAGAAAAATGGCGGCGCGCGGCTCCACTCCGTGGCGGGGTCATGCGCTAAGATTCGCGGCGTCCGACCACGCCTTGCCGGGAGTCTCTTCTTGCAGCCAGCCGATTTTGTTCATCTTCATCTCCACAGTGAGTATTCGCTGCTCGACGGGGCCAACCGTCTGGGCAAGCTCTGCAACCATGTGAAGTCGATCGGGCAGCCGGCGGTGGCTGTGACCGATCACGGTAATCTGTTCGGCGCCATTGAGTTCTACAAGGCGGCGAAGGCCGCGGGGGTGAAGCCGCTGCTCGGTTTCGAGGCCTATGTGGCGTCCGGTAGTCGGACCGAGCGCAAACAGATGCGCGGGGATGAGTGGGAGCCCTACTACCATTTGACGCTGCTGGCGAAGAACCAGGTGGGGTTCCGCAATCTTTGCAAGCTCTCCTCGATCGGCTATCGCGAGGGGTTCTACTACAAGCCGCGGGTGGACCGCGAGGTGCTGGCGCGTCACGCCGAGGGGTTGATTGTGCTCTCCGGGTGTCTGTCGAGCGAGTTGCAGCGGCGGCTGGTGCGCGGCGACGAGGCGGGGGCGCGGGAGAGTGTCGCCTGGCATCTGGAGACGTTCGGGCGCGGCAACTACTACCTGGAGTTGCAGGATCACGGCATTCCCGACCAGCGCAAGGCGGGCGAGGGGCTGCTGCGGCTCAAGGATGAGTTCGATCTGCCGTTTGTGATCACCAACGATTCCCACTATCTGCACAAGGAGGATCACCGCGCGCATGACGCGCTGCTCTGCATTCAGACCGGCAAGAACGTGGATGATGCGCGCCGTTTCCGGTTCGATTCTGACCAGTTCTATGTGAAATCGACGGCGGAGATGGAGGCGGAGTTCGGTCATCTGCGGGAGGGGCTGCTGGCGACCCGCGAGGTGGCGGAGAAGGTGGAGGTCGAGCTGCAGTTCGGCAATCTGCTGCTGCCGCGGTTCGATATTCCGGAGGGGTTCGAGGATGCCGATGCGTATCTGCGCCACCAGGCGCGGGAGGGGCTGCGGGCGCGCTATCCGGAGGGGGTGAGCGACGCCGCGTGGGAACGGCTGGAGACCGAGCTGGCGGTGATCCGGGACATGGGTTTCTCGGGCTACTTCCTGATCACCCAGGATTTTGTGCAGGCGGCGCGGCGCTTGGGCTGTTCGGTGGGGCCGGGGCGGGGTTCGGCGGCGGGCTCGCTGGTGGCCTACGCGCTCACCATCACCAATCTGGATCCGCTGCCCTATGACCTGCTTTTTGAGCGCTTCCTCAATCCGGAGCGGGTGACGATGCCGGACATCGACATCGATTTCGCCGATGATCGGCGCGAGTTGGTGATCGACTATGTGAAGGAGAAATACGGCAAGGATTGCGTGAGCCAGATCATCACCTTCAGCCGGATGAAAGCGAAGGCGGCGGTGCGCGATGTGGGGCGGGTGCTGGGGATGAGCTTCAGCGAGGTGGATCGGGTGGCCAAGCTGATCCCCAATGAGCTGAATATCACCCTGGAAGAGGCGATCGAGCGGGTGCCGGAGCTGCATGAGATGGCGCAGGCCGGGGACCGCAGCCAGGATCTGCTGGAGATGTCGCGCTCGCTGGAGGGGATGTGCCGGCACGCCGGGATCCACGCGGCGGGGGTGGTGATTACGCCGGAGCCGGTGGACAATTTCGTGCCCCTCTTCCAGACGCCGGATGGGGACCTGGCGACGCAGTGGGACATGAAGTATGTCGAGGAGTACGGCCTGCTGAAGATGGACTTCCTCGGCTTGCGCACGCTGACGATTCTGGACAATGCGGCGGCGATGATCCGTGAGAACCACGGGGTGGAGATCGATTTCGACCATCTCGATCTGGAGGATGCGCCGACCTACGAGCTTTTCGGGCGGGGCGAGACGATCGGCATCTTCCAGTTTGAGTCGGGGGGGATGCGGGATTATCTGGCGAAGCTGAAGCCGGAGCGGTTGACCGATCTGATCGCCATGAATGCGCTCTACCGCCCGGGGCCGATGAAGAACATCGATTCGTTCATCGCGCGGAAGAAGGGGGAGGAGCCGATCGAGCTGCTGCATCCCTTGATGGAGCCGATCCTGCGCGACACCTACGGGATCATCGTCTATCAGGAGCAGGTGATGCGCATCGCCCAGGTGCTGGCCGGCTACTCGCTGGGCGGGGCGGATATTCTGCGGCGGGCGATGGGGAAGAAGAAGGCCGAGGTGATGGCGCAGCAGCGCGGTGTGTTCATTGCGGGGTGCGCCGAGAATGGGATCGACAAGCGGACGGCGCAGGCGGTTTTCGAGCTGCTGGAGGAGTTTGCGCAATACGGCTTCAACAAGAGCCACTCCGCCGCCTACGCGTTCGTCGCCTACCAGACGGCGTATCTCAAGACGCACTATCCGCACGAGTTCATGGCGGCGGCGATGACTTCGGTGATGAACGACTCCGATCAGGTCTCGGTGTTCATGGATGAGTGCCGGCGGATGGGGATCCGTGTTGAACCGCCGGATGTTTTCGAGTCGAACTACGGCTTTACGGTGGCCGGCGGGAAGATCCGGTTCGGGCTGGGGGCGGTGAAGAATGTGGGGC
>JALXCG010000420.1 GCA_026991065.1 Gemmatimonadota bacterium
GGCGGGGGGAGGGGGGAGGGGGGGCGGGGGGGGGGGGGGGTGGAGGTGGTGGGAGGGGTGTTGGGGTGGAGGGCGGGGGAGCAGGGGAACCGGCTTTCTTGTCGCCTGCACAGAGAGGCTTCAACCAATTCCGGAATGCCGGGCCGGCGGCCGTGTCCGCGGGCGCCGTAAGAGTCTGGTTGGCCAGCGCGGCGCGCATCCCGGCCTGGATCCAGACGCCGGAGCCAATGGGCGACACCGCCGGGCCGGCGCCGGGTCCGGGAAGCCAGGCATAAGTGTGGTCCGCGGGGAGATCGGTGGCCTGAAACCGGTCTTCCTGGCGCAGCGCGGCGATGCTGCCGCGGTCGCGGAGCAGCAGCAGGTCGGGCTCGGCGGCCAGCATCTCGGGCACGGTGGCGCGCGGAAAAAAGCGGCACTGCAACTGCTTCCAGGGCGGTGGCGGGGAAGCCGCGGCGCTGGGAATCAACTCCAGGCGCCCGGGAAGCCATTCGGTGGGCTGCGCGGGTCCGCTGCCGAGCGGCGGCGCGTGACGTTCGGCCGGGGGAATCAGGGCTGCCAACGCGGGATGGGTGAGAAGGTGGGGAAACTCGGGGCAGGAGCGCCGGAGGGCGATGCGCAGCCGCAGGGGAGTAAGCGCCCGGACAGAATCCGGGCTTATCCAGCACCACGGGGGGTCGTCGGGACGCTGCCGGCGTGACTGCCACTGCCAGCCGCGAAGCACCGCCTCGGCATCGACCCGGCTGCCATCCCAGAACTTGCGCCCCGGCTGCAGGTCGACCACCCACACGCGCTTTGCGTCATCGCTTTTCCAACTCGCGGCCAGCGCGGGAACCGGCGTTGCGTTGCAATCCAACTCTGCCAGAGTTTCGTAGAGATGGGGGAAAATGGTGATCTCCGCGGCGTTGCGGGCGACCGGAGCGTCGACCGGAAGGGCGCGGTCCTGAAAGAGGATGGTGAGGCGCTCCAGCGGAGCGCCGGGGGGCGGGTTGCAGAGCGACGCCGGGACCGTGTCGGGCATCGGGGCAAGGCGACCGCACGCGCTCAGGCTGAGCGCGGCCACGAGCAGTGGCATGCCGCTGAATTCTTGTGACAGAGAGCGGGCGGACAATCGGTCTCGCAGGTAAAGTGTGGCGCGAAGAAAAGACGCCAATGATATGCGCATCAATCTCCCGAAGATGATCGCGCCGGGCTGAGAAAGGACCGGGCGGGGATTCAGGCGGGTGAGTTCCGGGCGCTTCTTCCCGGCCCGGATCGTCAGTTTCCGAGATCAAGGAATCATCGCGTATCATAAACGCTCATCCAATCCCAACGGACGGAGAATTCGATGTCGCGCCCTCTTTCCATCGCCGCGCTGCTTTGCGTCTGTGGCGCTCTGCCAGTGCAAGCGGTTGCTTCCGCCTTCAACGCGACGCCGACTGCCCAACTCCCCCTGGCGTCACAGCTTGGCTGTGCGGACCTGTGGGGTGTCGGCGACCACCTGGCGGTGGCGCTGCAGGATGGTGGCGTGGCTTGGCTGGAGATCGCCACACCGGCGCAGCCGCAGCTGCTCGACCAGTGGAACCCGGGGGATGTGTTGGTGCAGTCCGTGCACGGGACCGAGCAGTGGGTTGCGGTTGCCAACGCCAGTTACAACGGCGTCGCGGCCTATCTATTGAGCGCCGATGGCGAGGATCGGTTGCTGGAG
>JALXCG010000421.1 GCA_026991065.1 Gemmatimonadota bacterium
TGCCCTTTTCGGTGAGAACCACCACCGCCAAGCAAGGATCCGCTCATGAATCCTCGGTCGATGGCGACCCATCGAATGCGAGAGATGCCCTTGATGACTCGTTCTGCTCGCAACAGTAGCGGCAACGGGAACTTCCGCTCGTCGATTCCCGCTTTAGAAAAACCGACCGCGATCGGCAGCCCAAGCTGCGGTACATACGCCCAGACCAGTTGGAATCCCACGAAGTGCTCGGTGATCGTGCGCAATCCATTCTTGAGCCGGACCTTTTTGCTCCGGCTGGGTCGACCCGCCCCCTTCGCGCTTTCTCCGCACCCGATGAGGGTGCCGTCGATCAAGACACCGATCTCTGCAGGAACCTCGGGCAGCGCCTGCCAAACAAGACGCGATGCCACCTCAAACAGATGCCGCATCGTGGCCACCGGGATCTTCAAGATGTTCTTGGTCACCGCCTCCGGATCAACCGGAAGATTGCGCCGCGGGGCCGCGCGACGGCTGGCGCCACGCTGGGTAAGGCCCTCCTCCATCTGATGTGCGTTGAACCCGATTCGACGCATGAGGTGCTCGTCGGTGAAGACCATGTCAGGGAGAGCATTCTGGCTCGGAATACGAGCCAGGCACCGCAGGCAATACACCAGAACGTAACGGGAGAAGGGCATCGACTCTCGCTTGATCCTTGCACCCTTCAACGCTTCCAAGAGGCCGAACACGCCGAGTCTTTCCAGCCAAATGAAGAAAACATCTACCAGCGTCGCCGATCCTTAAGGGGTAGACCGCATTCGGTTCGGCATTCCCGTGCACGTCACGAGCCACACCCAAGCGGTCGCTCAGCCACTACTCGTACGACCCAGCAGGGAAGATCGAGCAAGACCAAGAAGTCAACGGCGGCATGCCAAACTTCCCCACTTCTGATGCTCGCAAGTCGGCAGCTTCGCCCGAGCAAAGTTGCTGGGCATGCCTGGCCACGAAACACGGCAGCCAGCATGCCAGCGCGCGGTCCTCCCGAGGATCCTGCGGCGATATCGAAACGTCAGAGAGAAAAAGCGTTGACCTGTCGTACATGGTTAGGCATAATTGTATCTCAATTGACTTCCTTGTTCAGCGGCGCAGTGAGACATCAGCAATAAAGAGCCCCAATGCGAAACTCTCAGCGGACAGGAAACCGGACAAGAGGTGCTACAGAGAGAGGAGAGGCTACAGCAATCGCATCGAGGGACAGCAGTAGTGACTTGGCGATCTTGTTAGTGTCGGTGCCGCCCAACAAGCACTCAGCCCGCTGTTCCACGCGGTCGTGGCGGATCTTAACCAACACGGCGCCTCGAATCTCGTTTGCTATGCACCAGAAGGTCTACCGCTCCCCCCCTCTAGCTCAAGATTGGCCATTGAAGGCCATGTTTCCGACCTCGGCGTTGAACTGGATGCCAATAAGCGATCCAAGCTGGGCGGAGACTATTCACCACTCGGAACATGGACTGGCCCGCTCCATCCAGAGGACCGTGCCGCTATCCTTGATGGTGATGACTACGTCTATTCCACGAGGGACAGGCAGGACGACGATCTCTTCGCGCTCCACCAAGACCGGCTTTGGGCACCGTGCCCGTGACCACCGTGACAAGACGCAATACGGTCCTGTACAGTCGCAGTCGAGAGTGACGCTTATCAACACGCCGGGCGTGGTCACCATGCGCATGGACCACAACGCGCAGCTTTGCGCCCGGGACGATCGGCT
The DNA here is from genome assembly GCA_026991065.1 of Gemmatimonadota bacterium. Lineage (GTDB taxonomy): Bacteria > JALXCG01. Next base: position 1,727 of record JALXCG010000421.1, read on the forward strand.
GGATCTAAAGGCGGCGCTGGATTTCAACACCAACACGATATGGAATGCCAACGTGATCGAATCGTAGACTCGGCAAGACATCGTAACCTGGGTCAAGTAAGGAAATCGTTAGATGTCGACATTAGAACACCTCGTCCACATTTGGAAAGCGCAATGGAGCAGGCACCCTATCGGGCCGACAGCGACTCTCTTCGTCATTCTTGGATTCCCGCCAACGGCTCGTGGCGTCGACTTCTATTTCCCCGTGCCTGAGGGCTACGACTGGAGGATTTCTCAAGGCCGGATTGACTCTCCGGGATGCGCCTATCGGCACGATGGATCCTTGCAGTTTGCTTACGACATCAGCCTTCCGGGAGATGCCGATTGCAACATCGATATCCTGGCAGCTGCAGCTGGCGTGGTTGTGCAACCGTTGGAGCGTTCCTTCGCTCCTAGTTGCGACGACAACTCGGGAAACGGACAATGGGGAAACACCGTTGTGATCGACCACGGAGGAGGTTTCTTTTCCCGGGTAGCTCACCTCAACGAGGTCTACGTGGATGTAGGGAACGAGGTATGCAGAGGGCAAGTGCTTGGAACACTTGGGAGTACTGGAGAAAGCACCGCCCCACATGTTCACTTTCAGGTTCAGGAATCAGCATCGGGTGTCTCCGTTCCGTTCGAGTTTGTGGATAATCCAGGCCTACTCTCGTGCGGACCGGTGTACCACTCCGGGAACTCCCTCGATTGTGGGGCGCAGTGTATTGGGACCATTCCAGGCACAGGGCAGGCATTTCGTGTCACCGACTCGGGAGGTCAAACACTTATGGCCATATTCCACGATGGAAATATCGGCCTGCGGGGCCAACTGGTGGAGCAAAGTTCCGCGACTCCTCCAGCCGGCAGTTTCATCATCCAGGCATCAGACGGATCACGACTGGGCTGGGTGGACCGGACTAGCGGAGATCTGCAAATAGGCGGCTCTCTTCACTGTACCGACTCACCACTCTATGCCTCCCCGGTCGAAGCTGAGTTCTATGTGGAGAACTCCAGCGGAAACATCGTGGCCAAGTTCAATGGTAACAGCAAAGATCTGTTCATCCGGGGCAAGCTCGAAGAGCACAAATACTAGAGCGATTTTGAACCACACTCCTACCTGTGCAACCGGTAGTCTTCATTGGAGTATGACGCATGAGACACAACTGCGCACTGCTTTCCATCACTGTCTCCGTCCTTTGGACGATGACTCACACCCAGGCGAATTCTGCTCAAATAGACCTCCAGTGCCGCACGGTCGTGGTGGACATAGATAGGGATGGAGATGATGATCTTCTGCGCTACGTTCCAGGGGAACCTGGTCAGGTTCTCCTGAACAGTGGTGCATTGAGCTTCTCAGAAATGCCGCTTCCGGATGAGGTCGACACCCTACGGATCAATGACATTGCGTTGATCCAAATCGACGGAGATGAGTGGAAGGAGGTTCTGCTGGTATCAGATAGCGGATCGTTGGTCATCGAAACCGGCGCCGAACTGCAAATCCGCAGCCGTATCGCGGGTGGCTTCGATGCGCAACTGCACGACCTGGATGCGGACGGTCAACCTGAACTCCTAATAGGATCCTCCGTTTACGCCGTGCAGTCAGGAAACTTGCGGCTTTTGGAGTTGCCGCCTGTTCGTGGCGTTAGATCAGCAGGGGCTGGCGGCAAGATGACCATCTCCGGTGAACAAGATCTGAAGGGCAGTCAACAACAAGGCACATCGAAAGACTGGACCGGGACCGCCAATGGAGCCGATACTCCCTGCACCTCCCCGGAATGTCTCTCCATGGCCGATCAGCGGTATTTGAACGCGGCGGACGAGGAAGTGGGGGAAGCGAACATCATCGATGGCGCTGTAACCGGTAGTAAGATCGCGCCCAATTCGGTTTCTTCTGTCCATTTGGTTGATGGCGCCGTCTCTTCAATTGATTTGGCGACGGGAGCGGTGGGAGGTGCGCAGATTCAAGACCACTCCGTGACAAGCGACAAGCTGGAACTGGGCCTGACCGTTCCTAATTCAGATCACCTCGACTGGTTAGACTCCTCCCAGTTTCTACGCTCGGACATATCCGACACGCTCACCGGTAATCTGACCGTACTCGACACACTTAGGGTTGGCACTGGACACGGCACCGCGGTAACCCCTAGTGCAACCGTGGTATTTGGCGATCCAAAGGGATCTGATTACATGTTCTCTGGCCACGCCTTTACCCTCCAGGGAATCTTCTCCGATGCACAAGCTGACAAATTCCCCTACATTCAAATGTTGGATGAAGACTCTTCTCGAGCGTTCTTTCTGGGGTGGGGCTCCAAGTCAAGCCACTACATCGATTGGAAGTTTGAAAACGGATATGACCTTTCGATCCAGGGAGCGAATGTTGGAATAGGAACTACTAGCCCAGCGGCGCGTCTCAATGTCGTCGGAAACGGCATTCTTGCCGACCGGTTCGCAGTTCAGAATATCAATGATCGCGCAAATGATTCCCCTTGGTATGGTCTTGGGCAGAGCAACTACATCCTTCCCGGTACCTTCATAGATTCTCCTGCTGTTCAATTGGCAGGATTCTACGGATTGCTTCTCAAGACCGAACAGGGAGAGCTTGCCATACACGAGTTTGGCAACGTTGGAGTTGGCACCACGGATCCACAGGACAAGCTACACGTTATCGGCAATGTCCGATCCGGTACAGTTTCCGGTGGAAACGGCGCGTTTTACCTGGGGAATCCGTCGCATGGTCTGAGGCGAGAGCAGAATAATGACGTCGACCTGTATACAGCCGGCTCAGCGAGCCTTCGGTTCCTCATCGATGAATCCGAGAAGGCTCGTATCACGGCGGCGGGAAACCTTGGGATTGGGACCACAGCCCCCACAGCGCGTCTCGAGACCCGAACGGATCACGGTCACGGGGTGGTCGCAATCACATCTGGAGCTTCCGACGAAGTGGCCGGAATCTACGGCGAGAACACAGCCACAACGGCGAACACCAAAGGCGTTACAGGAATTACTCACTCGCCCGGAGCCCCAACGGGCAGTTCCATCGGTGTTTACGGGGTTTCTGCGAGTTCTTCAGTGTCTGGAGGAGGGTCTTTTGGGGTAATGGGACGCAGTAACCAGTTCGCTGACAACGTGCCCACGGGAAGCGCGGCGGTTATGGGCTATGCTCCCGGCAATACCGACGGAAGCGGTGAGCACAATGGCGGAGCCCACGGCGGCTGGTTCGAGACCAACTCCAGAATCGACGGTCTGACAGGGATAACGGGTAGAACAACGGCGCAGAATGGGAAGGTAACCGGCGTTTACGGCGCTACTAGGTCAACACATTCGGGAGCTGCCGGTGTTGTCGGAGACCTTCCATATGGAGGCCAGACGGGCAAGGCAGTGTGGGGAAGAGTTAGTCTCAACAGCGGAATCGCTGTCTACGCAAGCACGACGCCGACTCAAGTTGGCGTGTACTCTGAAGGGCGCATGGCTGCGAAGGCATACGACATCGTCGCTGAAATCGACAATCAGCCCAGATCCCTCCATGTGCCGCAGACGGCCCAGCAAGTGACCGTTCTATATGGCCATTCGAACTTGAGTGAGGAGCGAGCCCAAATCCAAGCTCCCCGTTGGCTGGTTGAGGTGGCGAGTCACAACGGCCTGGCGATGCAAATCTACCTGACACCGATCGGGCCGGGGGGAGTCTATGTCGAATCCGCTGACGAATCCACGGGCTCTTTTGTTATTGCGGGCAAGGCGCGGGCGGTTAACTACATGCTGGTCGCGAGCAGCCCGGCTACCGATGAACCAAAAGTATCCGAAGATGCGTTGCGTCACGATGTCGGCTATGGCGGTGTGCAGCCTCCCACATTCTGGGATGGCGATCATGTAGCCTCGGATTTCCATGCATTAGAATAGGCTGTTGCGGTATAGCGTTCAGAATACCCCGTCTTCCTCTGCCCCATCCCCCGGGTGCAGAGTGCGTTCGTTGTCACCCGTGGGGAGTTCTAATTGTCGCCGGGCGATGGGCCCGGCTGTGCTGCCAAAGCGGCGGAAAACCGGTGCGACGGCGTTTTAGAAACACGAAGTCGGGGCGGCGGTCGCGTTCACCCGCGATTTCGGCGGGATCCCGGCGTGGGAAGGGCGTTCTGCTGCCGGCGGAGCGCGGCCGGGGTCCGCTGCGCGGGGGGCGGTGCACTCAACAAACAAGACCGGAAACTGGGAAGCTATGATATATTAGATATCAGCAAGCGAGAAGGGAGGCGCACAGACAAGGATCAAGCGATGAGCAAGCAGAAGATGACAC
>JALXCG010000422.1 GCA_026991065.1 Gemmatimonadota bacterium
CGCGCGTCGCAACCGCCCGGCACAACGGCCGCGGCATGCCGGGTTCCAGGTGAAGCAGGAGGAGACCCGGGGCGCCGGGCCCACGGCCAGCGACGCGGATGGGGACTTGAGGGCGGTCGAAGCGCCGATGGCGCACTCGCGCGCTGCAACTGGTAACATGCTCATTCGGCAGCCCCCTTCTCCCCCCAAGGCTCATAGACCAGGAGCCCCGCATGAGACGCACTCCTCTTATCAGCACCTTCTCTTTGCTTGCAGCAGTCGCGCTGGCCGGTCCGGCCGCGGCGCAGATCCTTGAACCCACCGCTGCCAACCGCGCGGTGGCGGTCCATTTGGAGATGTACGACTCTTTCTGGCGTGAATATACCGAGCAGGACGATGCCCGCGAATCAACCGAACTGGAGCCGTTCGCCGGGCGCGCGGAGAGCGCCACCTCCACCCTCTACCAGTTCTGTGACGGCTGGTCGGAGCAGAACTCAACCCTGGATGACCGCGGACTGGTGGCTCAGATGGCCTGTTTCGGCGAGGGAGCCGACTACGATCGCGGCGACGGGCAGGCAGATGCGCTCTCCAGCAACACCCTCGAAGCAGATTTCAACGCCCCTGCTCCGCTGCGCCTGCGGATCCACGCGCTCTATGATGGGGCGCTGGACGCCGAGATCGGTGCGGCCACGGTGGAGGTCCGGCTCAATACCGAGAATGGCGAACGCTACCAACTGATGGCGGAGGCGCCGTGGAGCGGCGCGGAGGCGGAGTGGCGCGGCTGGGTGGCGGCCGGCAGTGTGACCCTGAATGCAGTGGTGCGTGCCGAGGTCGTTGCCTCGCGCTGGCTCGATGCCTACGATCCGGCGGAATCGGCAACGGCTTCGTTGGAGTTGGAACTGCGCGGCTTCTGCCCCGGCGACTTCAACTGCGATGAAGTCGTGGATGGCGCGGATGCGGCAGCCTACCGCGAAGCCTGGCTGGCGGGCGATCCGGCGGCCGATGTGGACGCCAGCGGCACAGTGGATGAGCGCGACGCGCAGCTTTTCCGCGGCGCCTATCGAAGGGGCTGCGAATAGCCGCCAAGAGGCTGTCGCGCACTGGGATCACCCTCCATGCGAATTGCGATCACCGGCGCCGCCGGTTTCATTGGTACCGCCCTCGCCGCGGCACTTCGCCACCGCTTCCCGAATGCCCATCTGGTGGGGCTCGATCAGCGCGGTCCCAGCCCGGATTCGCCACTGGATGCGCAGGTGCATTGGGAGGTGATGATGCCGCTGGCCCCTTTTCTGCGGCGGGAGCGGATCAACCACCTGGTGCATCTGGCGTTCGTGGTGGATCCGATCCGCAGTGAACGGCGCATGGCGCGGGTGAATGTGGCCGGTTCGCGGCATGTTCTCGCGGAGGCGATCGCCGCCGGGGTGGAGTACATTGCGCTGCTCTCCAGCGCCACGGCCTATGGCGTGCGCCGCCCGGGCGGGGCGACAGCTACCGTTGCCCCCGCGCCCTATGCCGAATCCGCGCCGCTCGCCGGACTGGGCGCGTTCAGCTATCCACGCCACAAGGCCTTGGTGGAGGCGGAGGTGGCGATGCTGCGCGGTGCCCATCCCGGGGTCGCCTTCTTTCTGCCACGACCGCCCGCGGTGCTCGGGCCGGGGATGCGCAACTATCTGCGGCGGCAGTTGCAGAAGCCGGTGATGGTGGTGCCGGCCGGACCGGAAGCGCCGTTTCAGGTGGTGGATGTGGAGGACCTGGCGGAGGTGTTGGCGGCCGGCCTGGAGCGACGGCTGGAAGGCCCGTTGAATGTGGCGGCACCCGGTGTACTGACCATGACGCGGGTGGCGGAGCTGGCCGGGGCGCGACTGCGGCGGGTGCCGCCGCGGCTTCTGCGGGGGGCGGCGGCCCTGTTCTGGGGCGCGGGCGCGCGGGCGATAGCGCCGGCGCCGGCCGGAATCCTGGACTATGTACGGTTTCCATGGTTGATCAATACGGCGCGGCTGGAGGCGGAGCTGCATCCGCGCTGGCGCTATGATGCCGAAGCCGCCCTGCGGCGCACCCTGCGGGCGCTGGGTTCCGGCCGGGAGGGGCGGCGACAGTAGAGAGATCGGCGCTCTTTTAAGGAATGGGGAACCGGAGCGGGAGATCTGCTGTGCGCGAAAAGCGGTCTGCACCGATGGTGGCGCCCGAACGGCGCCGGTGGGCGTTCGGGGGAGCACCGAAACAACCCCCTGGGAAAGATCCATCGGGGGCAAGAAGAGGCTTGGGGTTGAAAGGGGGCGAGCCTATACTTGCGCCGCACTTCGGGTGCTTTGCGCACCCAATTCGCGGTGCGCCATGAATGCGAATCAAACACGGAGAACGCAATGGCATCGAACGCCGGTGTAGCTCAATCCCGCGCGCTGCCCGGTCCGGTGAGATTCATCACTTCGTCGATCGGGGCTAAGGTCGTCATGGCCGTGTCCGGCTTCGTGCTGGTCGGCTTTGTGCTGGTCCACATGATCGGGAATCTGCAAATCTTCCTCGGGCCGGAGGCCATCAATCGCTACGGTAATTTTCTCCAGGGTTTGGGGGAGCTGCTGTGGGTCTTTCGTCTGGGGTTGTTGGCGGCCCTGATCGCTCACGTGGCGTCCGCCGCTCGGTTGGTGATTCTGAATCAATCCGCCCGACCGATCAATTACTCGCACAATGATTATGTGCAGGTGAAGTTTGCCGCCCGCACCATGCCGATCAGCGGCATCGTGGTTCTGGCGTTCATCATCTTTCACTTGGCGCATTTCACCGGTGGCAAGGTGCAGCCGGAGCTGTTCCATTTTCAGGATGAACTCGGCCAGCACGACATTTATGCCATGGTGACGCTGGGGTTCCAGAACTGGTTTATCTCCGGTTTTTATATTGTAGCGAATGCACTTTTGGCGCTGCATTTGAGCCACGGCGTGAGCAGCATGTTCCAGACCCTTGGGGTAACGGCGCCGGCCTGGCGGCCGCTGACACACGCATTGGGTCCGGTGATCGGAACAATCATCTTCATCGGTAACGTCGGCATTCCCCTGGCATGCAGTCTGGGGCTGGTCGCTATTCCAGCGGGAGCGATGTGAACATGAATCTCGATGCAAAAATTCCCGATGGCCCGATGGCTGAGAAGTGGGACAATCATCGCTTCGCGATGAAACTCGTCAACCCGGCCAACAAGCGCAAATACAAGGTGATTGTGGTGGGTACCGGGTTGGCCGGGGCGTCCGCCGCGGCGACCATGGCCGAGCTTGGCTACAACGTCGAAAACTACTGCTATCAAGATAGCGCCCGCCGTGCACACAGCATTGCCGCGCAAGGTGGGATCAACGCCGCCAAGAACTATCAGAATGATGGCGATAGCATTTATCGTCTCTTTTACGATACGGTCAAGGGTGGCGATTTTCGTTCCCGCGAGGCGAATGTTTATCGCCTGGCCCAGGTATCCAACGCGATCATCGATCAGTGCGTGGCGCAGGGGGTGCCGTTTGCCCGCGAATATGGCGGTCAGTTGGCAAACCGTTCGTTCGGCGGCGCGCAGGTTTCGCGTACCTTCTATGCCCGCGGTCAAACCGGGCAGCAACTGTTGCTGGGGGCCTATTCCGCCCTTATGCGTCAGGTTGCGGCGGGAACGGTGAAACTGGTTCCGCGAAGCGAGATGTTGGACCTGGTGGTGATCGACGGCAGGGCCCGCGGCATCATCGTTCGCGACATGGTGACCGGGCGCATCTACCCGGCGTTCGGCGACGCGGTGGTGCTGGCGACCGGTGGCTATGGCAATGTTTTCTACCTGTCGACCAATGCCATGGGCTGCAATGTCACCGCTGCCTACCGCGCCTACAAGCGCGGCGCCGGGTTTGCCAATCCCTGTTATATGCAGATCCATCCGACCTGCATTCCGGTGACCGGCGATCATCAGTCGAAGCTGACGCTGATGAGCGAGTCGCTGCGCAATGATGGGCGAGTGTGGGTGCCGAAAGCGGTGGGCGACAAGCGGGCGCCGAACGACATTCCCGAGGCGGAGCGCGACTACTACCTGGAGCGGCGCTATCCCTCCTTCGGCAATCTGGTGCCGCGGGATGTGGCGTCGCGCGCGGCCAAGCAGGTGTGCGATGAAGGGCGTGGCGTGGGGGCGACCGGGCTGGCCGTCTATCTCGATTTCGCCGATGCGATCAAACGGCTTGGACGAAGCGCGATCGAGCAGCGTTATGGCAACCTCTTCCATATGTATCACAAGATTACGGACGAGGATCCCTACACCATGCCGATGCGGATCTTCCCCGCGGTGCACTACACCATGGGCGGGCTCTGGGTCGACTACAACCTGATGAGCACGATTCCCGGGTTGCATGTACTGGGTGAGGCCAACTTCTCCGACCACGGCGCAAACCGGCTGGGCGCGAGTGCGTTGATGCAGGGGCTGGCGGATGGCTATTTCGTGATTCCCTACACCATCGGGCATTACTTTGGCTCCAACACTTTCGATCCGATCGACGGCGAGCATCCTGCTTTCCAGGAAGCGGCGCAAGCGGCCGGCAGTCGGCTACAGAAGCTGCTGGATGTCAAGGGTTCGCGAAGTGTCGATTCGTTCCATCGCGATCTCGGCCACATCATGTGGACCCATTGTGGGATGTCGCGCAAGCGCGAGGGGCTGGAGACGGCCCTGAAGGAGATCCCCAAGCTGCGTGAAGAATTCTGGCGCGATGTGCGGGTTCCGGGCAGTGGCGATCAGCTGAATGTTTCGCTGGAAAAGGCGGGGCGGGTGGCTGACTTCCTGGAATTCAGCGAGATCGTGGTTCGCGATGCGCTGGCGCGCGAGGAGTCCTGCGGTGGCCACTTCCGCGAGGAGCATCAAACTCCGGAAGGGGAGGCCAAGCGGGATGACGAAAACTTCTCTCACGTGGCGGTTTGGGAATACAAAGGTGACAACGAGGAACCGGTGATGCACAAGGAGCAGCTCACCTTCGATCTCGTGAAGCCCAGTGTCAGGAGCTACAAATAATGCACCTCACTCTTCATGTATGGCGCCAGAAGAGCGCCAACGACAAGGGCCGGCTGGTCCAATACGAAGTCGACAACATCAGCTCCGACATGTCCTTTCTGGAGATGCTCGACGTCTTCAATGAGTCGCTGATCGCCAAGGGTGAGGAGCCGGTGGCTTTCGACCACGATTGTCGTGAAGGGATCTGCGGGGCGTGCTCGCTGGTGATCAATGGCATTCCGCACGGCCCGGATGAGGGCACGACGGTTTGCCAGTTGCACATGCGCCGCTTCAAGGATGGCGACACGATCTACATCGAGCCCTGGCGGGCGAAGGCATTTCCGGTGATTCGGGATCTGATCGTGGACCGCACCGCGTTCGACCGGATTCAGCAGGCTGGTGGTTTCATTACCATCAATACCGGCGGCGCGCCGGACGCGAATGCGCTGCCGATCGCCAAGACTGAGGCGGATCTGGCGATGGATGCGGCAGCCTGCATCGGCTGTGGAGCGTGCGTAGCCGCCTGCCCGAATGCGTCGGCCATGCTCTTCGTCGGGGCGAAGGTTTCGCAGTTCCTGCATCTGCCGCAGGGGCATCCGGAGCGAGCCCGGCGGGTCAAGGCGATGGTCGAGCAGATGGATGCCGAGGGATTCGGCAATTGCACGAATCACTATGAGTGCATGGCCGCCTGCCCGAAGGAGATCGATGTGCGGGTAATCGCCGAGTTGAACCTGGAGTTCATGAAGGCGAAGATCAGCGGCCGCGAATAGAGGCGGCGATGTTCGCTGCGGGTCGATTCCGCGCCGGGGCGGCTGGATTGCTGGTGATTGTGGCTGCCGCCCTGGCGGCGGGGTTGCTGCGCGGAGTGGAACTGGCCGGCGAGGTCGTGGCGGCCGGGGGCGAGGCTCCCCGGCTGCCCGATCTCTTCCATTTTGTGGCGCAGGTGACGGTGCTGCATCTTCCGCTCGGTGTTGCGGCGGCACTGCTGCTGGGACCACTGCTCTTCTTGCTGCCGCGGGGGCGGGCCGGTGGGGCGGGTGCGGCCTGGGGCGTGTTCT
>JALXCG010000423.1 GCA_026991065.1 Gemmatimonadota bacterium
CGGCCGTTGTCGTGATCACTAGCGGCCGAGGCCTCTGCGGCGGCTACAACGCCAATGTGCTCAAGGCAGCGACGAAGAAGATCGCGGAGTTGGAGAGCGCTGGTACCGAGGTAGTACTCCATGCCATGGGGCAGAAGGGTATCAACTTCTTCAATTTCACCAACCGCGCGATCGCAACGAGCAGAACGGACATCGATGACCAGCCGCGGTTTGAGCAGGTTGAGCCGATTGCCAATCAACTCATTGAAGATTTCGTAGCCGAACGTCTGGATGCCGTCTACGTGGTCTACATGCGGTTCTTCTCCACCTCCAAGCAGCGCCCGGAGGTGCTCCAACTCCTGCCTTTGACAGGTACCGACACGGAGACTGCCGCGCAAGGCCAGACTGACTCCGCGTCTACTCAATATGAGTTTTCTCCTGACCCCATACAGATTCTGGAGGAGCTGCTGCCGGCGACTGTCCGTGTTCGGCTCTTTCAGTGTTTTACCGATGCCGCAGTGAGCGAGCAGGTAGCCCGCATGGTCGCGATGAAGGCTGCCACAGATGCTGCGGAAGAGATGATCACCAACCTCACCCGACAATACAATCGCGCTCGCCAGACAGCCATCACCATGGAACTTCTGGACATCGTGGGCGGCGCCAACGCCCTTGCGTAGAGGAATTCCGCGGGTGGTTCCAGGCTGGAACCGCCCCGCTACAGGACAACGACATGCAGAACGTAGGCACAGTCACTCAGGTCATCGGCTCAACCCTCGATGCCCAGTTCTCTGAAGAGAACCTCCCCGCTATTTACAACGCGCTCACGATTTCCGTTGACCGCACAGTCCTCGGTGAAACCACCACTGAGACCCTCTGGTGTGAAGTGGCTCAGCATCTCGGCGGCGGGCGCGTACGAGCGGTAGCTCTTGATTCCACCGATGGAGTCCAGCGCGGAACACAAGTCATCGATACAGGCTCTCCCATCACGGTTCCGGTTGGGCTGGACACCCTGGGCCGGGTCTTCAACCTGGTTGGCGAGCCCATTGACGGCCACGGACCAGTCAATACCACGGAAAGAAAACCGATCCACCGTGAACCGCCGGAACTTGTGGATCTTTCATCCAAGACCGAGATTTTTGAAACCGGCATTAAAGTGATTGATCTGCTCTGCCCGCTGGTTCGCGGTGGTAAGGCAGGGCTTTTCGGCGGTGCCGGTGTCGGCAAAACCGTGATCATTCAGGAACTGATCGCCCGACTTGCGCGATTCCATAGCGGCTATTCCTGCTTTGCCGGTGTCGGAGAGCGTACCCGCGAGGGCAACGACCTCTGGCTGGAGATGCAGGATGCCAAGATCGGCGATACCGGGAAGAGTGTGATCGATCAGACGGTGATGGTTTTCGGGCAGATGAATGAACCACCGGGAGCGCGGCTGCGTGTTGCGCTCTCAGCGCTGACCATGGCTGAACATTTCCGCGATGAAACCGGTGCGGATACGCTGCTCTTCATCGACAATATCTTCCGCTTCTCCCAGGCAGGTTCAGAGGTCTCGGCTTTGCTCGGGCGCATGCCATCCGCTGTCGGCTACCAACCAACTCTCGGAACCGAGATGGGCGAGTTGCAAGAACGCATCACGTCGACCAAGGCTGGTGCGGTCACCAGTATTCAGGCGATCTATGTGCCGGCAGATGACTACACCGACCCTGCGCCAGCAACAGCGTTCGCGCACCTGGATAGTACCGTGAACTTGGAGCGTAGCATCGCCGAAAAAGGGATCTATCCGGCAGTCGATCCGCTGGCGTCGTCCAGCCGAATCATGTCCCCGGAGCATGTCGGGGAACGGCACTACGCCGTGGCCCGGCGCGTGCAGCAGATCCTTCAAAAGTACAAGGACCTTCAAGATATCATTGCGATTCTCGGAATCGACGAACTGAGCGAAGAGGATAAAATTACCGTGGCCCGCGCACGGCGGATCGAGCGGTTCCTCTCGCAACCTTTCTTTGTTGCAGAGCAGTTCACCGGCTTCCCGGGCATCTACTGCTCCCGCGAGGACACGATTCGCTCCTTCGAGGAACTCTGCGACGGTAAGTGGGACCATCTACCCGAACAATCCTTCATGTATGTGGGCGCCGTTGAAGAGGCCGCAGCGAAAGCGGAGGCCGCGGCATAGGCCACGGAGACACGATGCAGTCATCGAAGACCTTTCATTGCCACGTCGTCACGCCTGAGCGCCCCGTACTGGAGTGTGAAGCGCGCTTCGTGGCATTCCCGTCGCACGACGGTGAAGTTGGGGTGCTCCACAGTCATGCGCCGCTTCTGCACCAGATGGGAATCGGCCTGTTGCGGGTCGAAACACCGGACAATAAGGAGCGGGCCTTCTTCATCGACGGTGGATTCGCGCAAATGGTCGACAATAAGCTCACTCTGCTCACACAAGAAGCGATCGAAATCGATCGAATCGATGCGGATGAAGCACGGGTGGCTCTGGAGGACGCCCTGGCCATGCCAACGACTACCGAGGCTGACTTTCAGGCTCGGCGGAAGGCCCTGGCGCGCGCCCGAGTTCAGATTCGCATCAAGAACGCCGGATCCTAGTCCGCCGTTTAGCGGCGAATTCGAGTCATGCGCATTCGCGAGTTGTTCGTGTCGATCCAAGGTGAATCAACACGCGCGGGCGTGCCCACTTTTTTCATCCGCACTTCCGGTTGCAATCTGCGCTGCACGTGGTGCGATACAACCTACGCCTACACTGGCGGGGAAGAGATGACGGTCGCTCATATCGTTGCGCGCGCCATCAAAGCGGGGACTCCAGCCGTTTCTGTCACTGGGGGAGAGCCTCTTCTACAGCCCGAAATCTCACTCCTTGTGGAGCGCCTGCTGGAACATGGCCAAGAGATTCAGGTGGAGACCAACGGCACCCTTCCCATCGACCGAGTGAATCCCCGGGCCAGGCGAATTGTCGACATGAAGCCGCCAGGCCACGGTACTCGGGCGCCGTTTCTGCTGAGCAACCTTTCCCTTCTGACCGCAAAAGACGAGATCAAGTTTGTTGTCGGGAGCTACGAGGATTTCTCGTGGGCTCGCGACAAGACGGCGGAGCTGGAACTTGACCGTCTTTGTACCGTTCTGTTCTCCCCTGTGTACGGGAGCCTATCAGCGCGAAGACTGGCAAAATGGATTCTGGAGGAGCGCCTGAACGTCAGACTCAACCTCCAACTCCACAAGTTGATCTGGAGCGCTTCAGCGCGAGGCGTGTAGCGTTTCGCCCGGGAAGTGGCGCTTGGCGACGATCGGGAACTACCCGGACCGTTTCTGAATGAACTCCAGCACGGCCTGAAAAAGCTGCTCTCTCTCCACATCCAGCGGCAGAACATGGTTGGAGCGCTCCAGGGTCAAGGTCGTGATATCACGTGCCGAAACGCTCTCCGCAATTGCATGCATATTGGAAAATGGGATTGTCCGGTCGTTGAGCGAATGGGCCAAGAAAAGGGGGCAGTTCACCCGATGGATGCACGCTCGCAATGACTTAAGCAGCCGGGTGAGTTCCACGACCCCTCCCAGAGGTTGGCGGTCATATGACACCCGTCCCAACGCCCCCCTCGGATCAACCACACCGGTGCCTCGTTTGGGCAGTGAAGTTACAAACCGGGATGCAATCGGAAGAAACGGGAGAAGTGGGTGACGCAAGTGCAGAGGAGCGGCCAGCGCAATAGTTCCAGCGACGTCATCCGAGTATTCGCAAGCAAGACGAAGCGCCAGACTCCCGCCCATCGAGAGCCCCCCCAGAAAAGCCGAGGAGTGGTGTTTGCGCATCTCCCGGAACGCTGCGTCAGCTGCATCCAGCCACTCCATCCACGACACTCGATTGAGTTCATCGACGTGGGTTCCGTGGCCGGGAAGAAGGGGTGCGAAACTGGAGATTCCATGCCTGCTCAAGGCACGCCCGATCGGCTCGACCTCCTGCGGTGCACCGGTAAAGCCGTGGAGAAGCAGTACCCCTACACGGTCCCCCGCATCGATCTCTACCGGTCTGGCTAGTTCAAGATTCGGCAGGCTGAACTCCTCTTGGTTTTCTCGCCAATGCGGACCCCGCTTCTGTGGCTGTGTCGATTTTTGGCGGCGGAAGGTTCTCGGAATCCTTTCCCAGCAGAGCGACCAGACACCTCTGCACGCTGGCAAACCCTATCTCATCCCCAAGGCCAGGCACTGCACAAGCATCGCCGACCAAGAACAGCCCGCGCGGCGACGGCACCGCCACAGGCGGTCGCTGGGTACGCGTCGCCCCGACTCCCACATCCGTCCCATGAAGCCGAGGAAGATGGTGCATCCGGCGGATTTCGATGGCCGTCTCCAAACCGGGGAAAATCTCCATGAGACGCCGCTCCATCGCTGCCGCCACCTCCTCAGTGCTGGATTGGGGGGACATGGTCGGAGCACATGCAACCAGCACTTGCTTGCCGCGAGGGGCAATGCCACCCGCGAGATTGGACGGAAACAGCGCCCAACCAGATGGATTCGACAGCCGCCAAAGCCCAGTCGTCATACTGACCGGACGACTCAAAGCCAATACCAATGTAGTGGCCGCCAACGGACGTACGGTGGCCAAGGAGCGGCGCAGGGCCGGGTCAAGATCGTCCACTTGGTGGAGAAGGTCACGGGGACTCGAGGACCAAACGACACGGGGTGCACCAATCGCCTCCCCGGCAGATGAGACCACACCTTGAACTCGTCCACGCTTGCACTCGATACGGGCGACCTCCCAGTCGGTGAGGAGCTTTCCTCCTCCAGCCAAGAACCGATCGGTAACCGACTTGACGATCCGACCCCACCCTTCCACGGGATAGGTCATTGTGACCCCAAGATCGAGTGACCTTCGCAACGATTCAAGGACTTCTCTGGCCGCTACCTTGCCCGGGTGACTGTGTATCACCATGCTTGCCACGATGTCTCGAAGAAGGGCGGAAAGCCGAGGGCTAAAGCCCCTCCCAGCCATCCAAGTATCAAGATCTTCGACCGGTGCGAGGTCAGCGCGAGAGCGCAGACTGACAATCAAGCGCATCATGCGGAGTCGATCGCGCAAACCGATCAGCCGCGTGCGGGAGAAGACCTGAATGCTCAAGGGCAGTTCTGTAACACCTGTGTCCGTCAGCGAGAACGAGGTGCCAAGTTCGCGCAAAAGAGTGGAATCACCCTGCCTGAACAGGAGTTCACCGAGAGCACCCTGGGCTCCATGGCGAGCGAAATGAATGGCGATCGGAAGAGAGAACCCTTCGTTTTCAACAACGCGGTAGCGCCCACCAACTGCGCCGCGTTTCTCAACCACCGCGACACGAAGGCCAGGCCGCTGCAGTTCAACAGCGAGCAAGAGGCCCTCCAGTCCGGCGCCAACAATGACCACGTCCGACCGCTCACGCGGTGGCATCAAACGCTCCTCGAACGTGCTCCACGTCCACCTCGCCATTCGCCACAACAACCGCCACAACATCAAACCGGCACGGACGATTGCTCCACCGCTTCCGTGCCAGGAAAAGCTCTGCCGCGATGGTCAATCGGCGTCGCTTCCGTCGGCTAATCGCAGCCAGGGGACCTCCAAACGATCGCCGGCGGCGCGTCTTCACCTCCACAAACACAACTACGTCACCGTCTTCCGCGATCAGGTCGATCTCCTTGTGGCCGGCGCGCCAGTTGCGCTCCAGAATACTCATGCCAGCTTGCTGCAACAGGTCCGCAGCCACCGACTCTCCGTAGGCCCCCAAGCGGGCCGGGCTAGTCACTGCAGCCACAGGCCCAGTAGGAGCCCACAAAAAAGCCGGTGGGAGTATCCGTCAACCGCGGTCGCGCAGCCTGTACACAACCGCTCCATTGCCCGAAGAAACCACACGCGAAAGCTCTCATATGCTCCACGCTCTTGCCGAGTCCAAGAGTCTGTCGCGCCCTGGTTTTCGAGTCCTGTGTTCAGCCCTGCTCCGCGATCTGGGCACTGAGCCCACAGGAAGGTTGATTACCTTTCAAGGACTTGGCAACACAGAGATCGGAGCAGCGGCGA
>JALXCG010000424.1 GCA_026991065.1 Gemmatimonadota bacterium
GACGCGCCGGGATGGCTGGGAGTTTGATACCGCCCGGGGCCGGGAGTGTTTGCAGGCGCATTTCGGGACGTCGACGCTGGCGGGTTTCGGGATCGAGGATCTGCCGCGGGCGATCGCCGCCGGCGGTGCGGCATTGGCCTATCTGCAGGAGACGCGGCGCAGTTCGCTGCCGCATGTGACCGAGGTGCGGCGGGTGCATTGGGGCGACACGATGTTGCTCGATGCGCAGACCCGGCGCAATCTGGAGTTGACCGCGCGCGGCGAGGAGGGGCAGCGCGACGGGACGCTGCTCGGAGTGCTCGATGCGACGGTGACCGCACCGGGGGCGAGGCTGCTGCGGGCCTGGTTGGTGGCGCCGCTGGTGGTGCCGGAGGCGATTCACGAGCGCCAGTTGGCGGTGCAGGCGTTTGTCGAGGCCGGGAGCGGGGAGATGGCCGAACTGCTCCGCGAGACCGCGGATCTGGAGCGGATCGCCGCCCGGATCGCGGTTGGACGAAGCTCTCCAAGGGACTTGGGCGCGCTGCGGGCAACCCTGGAGCGGCTGCCGGAGCTGCGCCGGCTGGTGGCGCGCTGTGATGCGCCGTTGCTGGAGCGGGCGATGGCGGCAGTGCCCGATCTGGAACCGCTGGCGGAGCTGCTGCGGCGGGCGATTGCTCCGGAGCCACCGGCGCGGGCGGGGGACCCGGGGGTGATCGCCGATGGCTACAGTGTTGCGCTCGATGAGCAGCGCAGGCTGGCCCGCGATGGGAAGGGGTGGCTGCGGGAGTTGCAGGAGCGGGAGCGCCAGGCGACCGGGATCAGCAGCCTGAAGGTGAAGTTCAATCGCGTTTTCGGCTATTTCATCGAGGTGACCAAGGTCAACCTGGGGGCGGTGCCGGAGCACTATCAGCGCAAGCAGACGATGGCGACGGCGGAACGCTTCATCACGCCGGAGCTGAAAGAGCTGGAGGAGAAGCTGCTGCACGCGGAGGAGCGGGCGGCGACGCTTGAGGCGCAACTTTGGGCGGAGACGGTGGAGGCGTGCAAAGGCTGGTTGCGGGGGCTGCAGTTGCTGGCCGCGGCAATCGCGGTGACCGATGTTGTGGCGGCATTGGCGCGGATCGCCTGCGAACGTGGCTATGTCCGGCCGCTGGTGGACAGGCAGGATCGGATCGAGATCGAGGAGGGGCGTCACCCGGTGCTCGATGCCGCCGAGATGGCCGAGGTCTTTGTTCCCAATGACACGGTTTTCGATGAGCAGCAGCGTTTGTTGCTGATCACCGGTCCCAACATGGCCGGGAAGTCCACCTATCTGCGGCAGGTAGGGCTGATTGTGCTGTTGGCGCAGGTGGGATCGTTTGTTCCGGCGCGGGCGGCGCGAATCGGCGTGGTCGATCGCATCTTCACCCGGGTCGGCACCTCCGACGATCTGTTGCGGGGGCGCTCGACTTTTCTGGTGGAGATGGTCGAAACGGCGGCGATTCTTCACAATGCGGGTCCGCGCTCGCTGGTGCTTCTGGATGAGATCGGTCGCGGCACCTCCACCTACGACGGTTTGGCGTTGGCCTGGGCGATTACTGAGCATCTGCACGGGCGCAAGGATGGCTGTCCGCGAACTCTTTTCGCCACTCACTATCACGAATTGACCGATCTCGCCGCGGACCTCGAGCACGCGGCCAACTACACGACGGTGGTGCGCGAGCGGGGCGAAGAGGTGGTGTTTCTGCGCCGCATCGAGCGCGGCGTGGCCGATCGCTCCTACGGTATTCATGTGGCGCGCATGGCGGGCATCCCCCGGGCGGTTCTGCGCCGCGCGCGGCAGGTTTTGGCGCGGCTGGAAGCGGAGTCTCTGCGCCTGCGGCGCGGTGGCGATCCCAATCAGCTCGATCTTTTCGCGGCGGCCGTCGAAGCGGCGCCGGAACCGGCCGCGGAGCACCCGCTGGTCGAAGAGGTGCGGGCGATCGACCCGGATGAGTTGTCGCCGCGCGAGGCACTCACTCTGATCTATGAGTTGCGGGCAATGGTCGATCCGCCAGGTGATTCTTGAAGGTCGCCGTCGCCCGCAGAGACAATTCCCGAATTGCGTTCAAGATGATAGGGTGTGCAGTGTGAATGAGATCAAGCAGCGGTTCAAAAAAATCTGCGCGATGATCCGCCGCGCTTTTGCTCCCAAAACCGACACGGCCCCTCTGCCTGCCCGGACCCTCACGCCAGAGGAGCAGGAGCGGGTGGACGCGTACTTTGAAGAGGCCAAGAGCCTGAGTCGCAGCGGTGCGATTGGTGAGGCGATTGAGCTTTATCACGAGTTGCTGCTGCTCGATCCACGCCACCTGCGGGCACGCAACAATCTGGGATGTTTGTTGGCCGCCAATGGCGACCATCAACTGGCACTGTGCGAATATCGGCAGGCGCTCGAGCTGAGCCCGGACAATTGGGAGTTGCTGCACAATCTGGGGGCGACGCTGGGGTCTCTCGGACGTTTCGACCAGGCGCTGGTTGAGCTGCGGCGTGCCCATGAACTCAATCCAAACGAGCCGGAGATTGTCTACAATCTGGGCATGGCCAAGTTTCAGAAGGGGCTGTATCGGGAGTCGGTCGACTATTTCCGGCAGGCGCTCGATATGGAAGATTCCAACCCGATGATCTATCTCCACCTGGGGCAGGCCTACAATCACCTGGGAGAGACGGAGCGGGCGGTGGATGCTTTTGAGCGCACCATCAAGGCGTGCCCCTCGCACCCGCGTGCTTACACTTTTCTCGGAATGCTCTATCGCAGCCAGGGCAAAGTTGCGGAGTCGAAGCGGATGTTCGAGCAGGCCCGGGAATTGAGTGACGGTTAGGCCGTCGGCGCGGCGCGGCGCGGGGGTCAGCCGGTGATTCGTTCGCAGAAGGCGATTGCCGCGGCCGCGACCCTGTCCAACTCTTCCGCTTCGCAGTAGACGCTGAAGAGTGATCGCGTGGGTTTGGCGCGGGCGACATACTCGGCAAAGGCGGGATCAAGTGTCGCCAGGGGTACCACCTCGCCACTTTTGAGGAGGAAGCGGATACCCAACTCCTGAAACCGTTCCTCGGAGACCCGCACCACCTCTTCCGGCAGGTCGACGAAAAGATAGCCGGGTTTGATGCCGGTTGCGTCGATCAGAGCCGCTTCAACCTGACCACGAATCTCCGCCGCGTCGTTGCCCAGCGCGGCGAGAGCTTGCAGCCAGTTCTTTTCGCGGGGGTTGCTGGCGTCTCCCGCCTCGATATGGAATGCGCGCTTGAAGAGTCGTTGGCGGTATTTGATGCGCAGTGCCATTTCGCGCACGTAGTCATCGGCGGAGTCGCGCGCAAGGCAGGAGAGCAGTTCGTCGTCGGTCATCAGATAGAAGTTCGGGAATTCACCGCGATCGATCACCGCGCGCTCGGCTGCGCGCAGGAGCATCTGGTCGGCGATCCGGGTCTTCTTGTGAAGGTAGACCGATGAGTACATCTCCATGCGGGCATTGAGAAAATCACGCACCGCTTCGAGCCCCTTGGCGAGGAAGACAATCTCGTCGCCGACGATGGTCATGGTGGTGATCAGGCGGAAGAGTTCGATGTTGCCGAAGGTGACCCCGGTGTAGTGAAAATCGCGGCAAAGATAGTCCAGTTGGTCGGCATCGACTTCGCCAAAGACCATCTGCTGCAGATAGCGCGGCGCCGCGAGTTCCTTGGTGATCAGCGCAGCCACCCGTGCGGGATCGACGCCATGCCGGCGCAGAATCTCCGGGATCCGGCCAGCTCCCGGGAGGTCGAAACGGAGTTCGCCCAGCAGTGCGCGCTTCACCAGGTCCATGTGGTCTTCGCCGAATTTGCGCAGGTAGAGCGGCTCCAGCGTGTGGGACCAGGGGGTGTGGCCGATGTCGTGCAGAAGTCCGGCGGCTTCCACGGTGCGGATCTGCTCCTCGCGAGTCGCGGTGTCGATCGAGAGGTTGGGATTGTTGCGGATCAGAACTTCGCCGAGGATGTGGGCGATGTGGGAGACTCCGAGGGAGTGGCTGAGGCGGGAGCAGTGGGCGCCGGGATAGACGTGGAAGGTCATTCCCAACTGGCGAATCAGGCTCAGGCGCTGCACTTCGACGGTCTGGATGAGCGCCTCCTGGATCGGAGAGAGGCGGATCTGTCCATGGACCGGGTCCTTGATGATCATGGCGCCGGCACTGTTGGGGGTGGGCGTGATGGCGATGGTGTGCATGGAGGAGACTCTCAGAAGCGGTAGGCCAGACCCGCGGCGATGCGGGTGCGGGTTGATTGGCGACGATAGGATGCACTCGCCTGATGCCCCTCGTAGGTTTCCACTGCGGCGGCCAGATCAAGGGCGAATGCCGCGTCCACGATCCAGCCGAGACCGCCGGAGAAGCGGTCGCGGCCGCTGTCCGCGGACTCGTTCTTGTAGGTCGGGGCAACGTGACGATAGCCGCTTCGCAGGCGGATGGTGGTGCCGGGAACGATCATTTCGAGGCCGGCGCCCCCTTCCCATGCCATCCGATAGGGTGCGTCCACGCTTGCCGTGGGCCACACCGGTGCCAGGGTTCCGCTGCTGTCGCGCACCGCATACTCGAGTCGCGGCAGATCGCTCCAGCGGCCATCGGCGCTGAGCAGCAGCAGCGGATGGACCCGCCAAGCCAGGCCGAGGCCGAAAGACCAGGGCAGTCGCAGAGTTTCGTCGATATCGAAGAGGCTTGGTGTGCGGGCGACGACTTCTCCGCTTCTGGAGCCGTCGATCAGCGTGGAGTGGTAACTGCCTTGGCGCTCCAGGTCGAAGGGAGCGTCGAGCACCAGCCCGAAGCGCAGGCGCGCCGCTGCCCGCACCATGAGACCGGTGCGCACGCCGATGCCACTGTGGTCGACGGAGTAGTCATCGTCGATGGCGATCTCCGCCGGGCCGCGAGGAGAAGAGTCGCCAGCGAAACCATACTCAAAGCGGCGTTCGAACTTCTCTGTGCCGCCCCAGAAGTCAACCGCGACACCCGCTGTTACCCGTGGCGAGAGGTCGACGGCGCCGGCGATGGTGAAGGCCGATGGTCCCCCCCGCCAGCGCAGATTCTCCTCTTGCCGCCGCTCGTCACCCTCGACCGGGCCGTAGCCGTTGTAGTGCACGAGTTGGAACGCGGAGCGCTCGCGGTGATAGCCGAAAGCAAAGGCCAGTCCGCCACGGGAGACCGGCATTGGCAAAACAAACCAGAGTTCGCTCAAGTTCAGCGCAAAATCCTGGTCGCTCAGGCTCCGGCCGTAGAGAGAAGCGCTCTGGTCGATGGTGTTGCCCGCCAGGGCCGCGGTCAGTTCGAAGCGCCGAATGGCGGTGAGCCCGGCCGGATTGGTTGTCGCGGTGGAACCCTCCGCGCCGAGGGCGATTCCTTCGATGCCCAGCGCCAGTGCGCGTGGCGCGGGGGCGGTTCGCTGCAGCAGGTGGGCCTCTCCGGTGTCGACATCGTTCAGGTTCTGACTGGCCGCGGGTCGCGTGGAGAAGAGGGCCATCAGGAGAAGGGCGAGCACCGGCGTAGCCGCTCGGTAGTAGAGCGGGGATTCACTGGTCATCGGCAGCCTGCTCCCGGCGCGGGTTCGCGGGGCGTGGGGAAGAGGGAGCGTCGTCCAGCGTGCCTCGGGTTGCGCGACGCCGCTTTTCCGGGCGTTTCCGGCGTTGCTGCTGTGCCCTGGAGGCCGCACTGTTGGGATCGCGAGAGCGAGATTGGCGGGCGCCTGGGGGTAGCGGCGGCGAATCTCCCAGCGAGCCGATGGTGGGGTAATCCGCGTGGGGATCTTTCTCGGCTGGTGGGGTGTACCACCATGGATCGGAGTAGTAGTAGCGATAGTACGGATCATAGAGATAGGCGCCGCTGTAGAAGCCGTATCCATACCAGGGCAATCCGCGGCACCATGGGGCGACCAGGCGGTGCTCCACTTCGATGCGTTGCACCGGTGGCGCGGAGTCCGCGTCCTGGTCCACGGCCGCCAGAGTCGTATAACAGGCGGGAAGGCTCGGCAGGAGGGCAACGAGCCAGAGTAGATT
>JALXCG010000425.1 GCA_026991065.1 Gemmatimonadota bacterium
CCGCCGTCGACCCGAAAAGCGATCGCTCCGCGCCCGGTCGCCGTCACCTGCTTCACCTCCGGACGCTCTCCCGCCGCCAACGCCGGGGCGTGTAACTTCCGCAAAGTCAGCGCCGCGGCGATCCGATCCACCAGCTTCGTCTCCGCCGTCCAGGGCAGCGTGGCCCGTTCAAAAAGGGCCAGACCCCGCCGCTGCCAGTGTTCCGCCTCCTCCGGCGTGAAGTCGAGACCGGTATTGAGCGGCTCCTGTGCCTCCAACTCGAACCCCGCGTGAACAAAGGGAATCGCCCCCGGCAGAAAGAGCGCCAGAGCCCACGCCGCGAAGCCCGCCTCAACACCGGCGGCGCGGGCGGCGGCACGGGGTGTGTTGTGATTCTCGGTGGCGGCAAAGAAGCCCACCGGCGCCGGCACCCGCAACTGGTCCACAAAACTGCGCAACGCGTCTCTTCGGTGGGCGGCGAAGATCAGGCCCCCAACCACCGCGTCATAACCATTGCGCGCACTCTCCGCGGAGATGGAGAAATTCTCCTCCCAGAAAGCAAGAGCGGGATCAACCGCGCGCGCTTCCGCCAGAATCCCGGCGGCCAGCGGCGCCGGCAGGGCATGCCCCATGTCGATCATCACACCGTCAATACCGTAGCGTCGCTGGTAGGATGGAACGATTCCGCGAATCTGCTTCCAGAGCGCATCGACGCCATTTTCGGGCCGCGCCAGCTCTGGATCATAGACGCGGATCGTGTTGTAGGCCATGTAGTTGAAACGTGGATGCTGATACATCCTCAAATAGGTTACATCGGTCCAGGGGGGCTGGGTGTCGTCCGGCGGCCAGTCCGCGAACGCCGGCGGAATTCGCAACTCCCGCCCCCGTGCCGGATCGCGGCCCACCACTTCGCCATTTTCGCGACGCTCCACCACGCGTGGCGGCTCGCTGAACCAGCTTCTGAACATTGCGGGAGGCGGCACCATCTGCTCCCCGGTCGCCTTGAGATTCGCCTCCAGCGCGGCCCCGGTCAGCGGTGAACCGCGGCCGGTTGTGGTCGTCGCGCGATAGATCCGCGCCAGCTCTGCACGCGTGAACACCGGCGCACCGAATCCCCTGGCGGGATCCGTCATTCCGGCGTGGCGATCCGGCACCGCCGCATCGATCCAGTAGAACCACTCGGGGTGCTCCTCAATCCAGTCGGCATCCAGCGCGGCGGTCCGAAACACGAACTCCAGCACCACCCGCATCCCCAGGCGATGCGCGGCCTCCACCAAGGCGCCGAACTGCGAATCGATCGGCAATTCACCGAGCAGAGGATCCGCCAGGGTCGGCTCCAGCCGCTCGGGATTGCGAATCGCGTAGGGCGAGCCCAGCTCCCCCTTGCGCCCATGCCGCCCCACCGCGGTGATCGGCAACAGATAGAGGGTGTTGATCCCCAGGCGCTGCAGATGGGGCAGCAGCGCCAGAGTCTTCAGGAAAGTGCCGGTCTCGCGCACACCATGCGAATTGCAAGTGAGGTCGGTCGCCGACCCGCCAATGCGGCCATCACCATCGTGATCAAAAGCGCTGGCGTGGCGCACGAGCAGATTGTAGACCACCGCCTGCCGGCTCCACCCCGCAACCCGCCGCGGCGCGCGGTCGCGTTGCGCCGAAATCGATTCGACCAACTGCAGAAAATAGTGCTGCGGGCGCAC
>JALXCG010000426.1 GCA_026991065.1 Gemmatimonadota bacterium
CAGCGGGAGCAGCAGCCGTTCGGTGGCGGCGCCGGTGGCGGGGACAGTGGTCGAGGTGAAGGTGAAGGTGGGGCAGGAGGTGAGCGCGGGCAGTGAGGTGGTGGTGATCGAAGCGATGAAGATGAATACGTCGATCTCGGCGCCCGCCGGCGGCAGGATCAAGGCGGTCGCGGTGGCTGCCGGCGATACCGTGCGTGAAGGCCAAACACTGATCGAGTTTGAATAGTCGAGGGGTGGGAAGCGGGCGATGCTCGAGATTTTGACGCACTTTTTGCAGGCCGGCGCGCTGGGAAACATGACCTGGGGCAATGCCGTGATGCTGCTGGTGGGGCTGCTCTTCCTCTATCTGGCGATCGTCCGCGACTACGAGCCGCTGCTCCTGGTGCCGATCGGCTTCGGCATTTTGATCGGCAATCTGCCCTTCGCGCACGGCATGAAAATCGGCATCTATGAAGAGGGCTCGGTGCTGCAGATCCTCTACAACGGGGTGCGCCAGGGCTACTATCCGCCGCTGATCTTTCTCGGCATCGGCGCGATGACCGATTTTTCCGCCATGCTCTCCAATCCGCGGCTGATTCTGCTCGGGGCGGCGGCCCAGGCGGGGATCTTTCTCACTTTCCTGGGCTCGATCCTGCTTGGTTTCGAGGTGCACCAGGCGGCGGCGATCGGGATCATCGGCGGCGCCGATGGGCCGACGGCGATCTTTCTTTCGTCGCAGTTGGCGCCGGAGTATCTGGGTGCGATCGCGATCGCGGCTTACTCCTACATGGCGCTGGTGCCGGTGATTCAGCCGCCGATCATCCATCTGCTGACAACCCGCGAAGAGCGGCTCATCCGCATGGCGCCGAGTCGACCGGTCAGCCGGCGGGCGCGGATGCTTTTTCCGGTGGTGGCGTTTCTGCTGGCGGCGGGATTGGCGCCGGGGGCGATTCCGCTGCTGGGAATGCTTTTTTTCGGCAATCTGCTGAAGGAGTCGGGGGTGACCGAGCGCCTGGCGAAGACGGCGCGCACGGCGTTCATCGACATTGTCACCATTCTGCTTGGCCTGACCGTGGGGGTGTCGACCGATGCTTCGCGCTTTCTTACCCCCGCGAGCATCAAGATCTTTGCTCTCGGGGCCGCCTCGTTCTGCGTGGCGACGGCGGCCGGGGTGCTCTTCGCCAAGTTCATGAACCTCTTTACCCGCGAGAAGATCAATCCGATCATCGGCGCGGCCGGGGTTTCGGCGGTGCCGGATTCGGCCCGCGTTTGCCAGATGGTGGGCGCCAAGGAGGATCCGCAGAATTTTCTGATCATGCACGCCATGGCGCCGAATGTGGCCGGCGTGATCGGCTCGGCGGTGGCGGCCGGGGTGCTCCTGGCGACGCTCGGGGGGTGAACGGCCGGCGATCAAGGATGCGCAACGGAGCTTTCCCGCGTATACTCCACGCTTTTGATCTTGTGATCGAAGTGATGCGCTCCGGGCGGCGGGTAGCCGGCGCCAGGCGGCTGCCGCGGCGGCCCGGTTTGGAGTGCGCAGGTTCTGTCAGTCTCTCACGCGGATCAGTCGATTGAGCAGTCTCTTCTCTTTTCCTGGGGGTCTTCGGAGGGCGGCGTCGCGCATCGGCGCGGGTGGGCTTCTGCTCTTGGGACTGGGAGTGCGGGCATCCGCGCAGCCGGCCGATGGCTGGCAGCA
>JALXCG010000427.1 GCA_026991065.1 Gemmatimonadota bacterium
TGCTTCGCTGCGTCGCGCGGTGGAGGTGATGGAGCGGTTCCGGATCTCCGGGGTGCCGATCACCGACGAGGGGATTCTGGTCGGCATTCTGACCAACCGCGATCTGCGCTTCGAGACCGACCTCGATCGGGAGATCGCGGCGGTGATGACGGCCTCGAATCTGATCACGGTGCCGCTGGGGACGACGCTGGAGCAGGCACGCAAGATCCTGCACCGGGAGAAGATCGAGAAGCTGCTGGTGGTGGACGCCGAGGGGCGGTTGAAGGGGCTGATCACGGTCAAGGATATCGAAAAGAAGCGGCTCTACCCGAACGCCTGCAAGGATGAGTTGGGGCGCCTGGTGGTGGCCGCGGCGGTCGGCACCGGCGGCGACCTGCGGGAGCGGGCGGAGGCGTTGATCAAGGCGGGGGCCGATGCGCTGGTGGTGGACTCGGCGCACGGTCACTCCGAGGGGGTGATGCGGGCGGTGGCGGAGCTGCGCGCGGCTTTTCCGGAGATCGAGCTGGTGGCGGGGAATGTTGCGACGGCGGCCGGCGCCCGGGATCTGATCGCGCTCGGGGTGAATGCGATCAAGGTGGGGATCGGCCCCGGTTCGATCTGCACCACGCGCGTGGTCGCGGGGGTGGGGGTGCCGCAGATCACGGCCATTCTGGAGGCGTCGGCGGTGGCGCGCGAGGCGGGGATTCCGCTGATCGCCGATGGCGGCGTGAAATACTCGGGGGATGTGGCCAAGGCGATCGCGGCGGGCGCGGATTCGGTGATGATCGGTTCGCTGCTCGCCGGCTGCGAGGAGAGTCCGGGCGAGACGATTCTCTATCGGGGCCGCACCTACAAGAGCTACCGCGGGATGGGGTCGGTGGCGGCGATGAAGCGGGGCTCCGGCGATCGCTACTTCCAGGAGGATCAGGACCGCAAGCTGGTTCCGGAGGGGATCGAGGGGCGGGTTCCTTATAAAGGGAAGAGCGCCGATACGCTCTTTCAACTGGTTGGCGGGCTGCGGGCCGCGATGGGCTATACCGGCTGCGGCGATGTGGGCACGTTCCAGCGCGACACGCGCTTTGTGCGCATGACCGCGGCGGGCCTGGTGGAGAGCCACCCGCATGATGTCACCATCACCCGCGAAGCCCCGAACTACTCCGACGATCGCTAGGAGTTCGCAATGTCTCTGCTGCATGCCAAGTCCGATCAGCTTTTCGCCGCCGCCCGGGAACACCTGGTGGGCGGTGTCAACAGCCCGGTGCGCGCGTTTCGCGCGGTGGGCGGCGACCCGCTCTTTCTGGCGCGCGGCGCCGGGCCCCATGTGTGGGATGTGGACGGCAACCGCTATGTCGACCTGGTCGGCTCCTGGGGGCCGCTGATCCTCGGCCACGCGCACGCCGCGGTGGTTGGGGCGATCACGGAGAGTGCCAAGCGGGGCACCAGTTTCGGGGCTCCCTGCGCGGCCGAGGTCGACCTGGCGCGGCGGGTCCATGAGCTGATGCCCAGTGTGGAGAAGGTGCGCTTTGTCAACAGCGGCACCGAGGCCACCATGAGCGCGATTCGGCTCGCCCGGGCGGCGACCGGCCGCACCAAGATCGTGAAGATGGCGGGGCACTACCACGGGCATGGCGATTCGTTTCTGGTCGCGGCGGGGTCGGGTGCGCTGACCCTGGGGGCGCCCGACTCGCCGGGGG
>JALXCG010000428.1 GCA_026991065.1 Gemmatimonadota bacterium
CCACCACGATGGCGGCGAGGTAGTCCTGTGTCGGATCGGCGCCGGTCAGTGCGGGAGTCCGGACCAGGGCCGAGCGGTGGTCCGCCGCCACGGAGAGGACCTCCGCCGGGAACACGTCGAGGCCGGTGACACTGAATGCGACCAGCATGTTCGTTGTGAAGCCGCTACCGGCCAGGTTGACGGTCTCACCGCCTGCCTGGGATCCCTGACCTGGTACGACGCCGTAGAGCGCCAGGGGCTCACCCCCTGAGAAGGAGATGGTCAGCGTGGTGGTCGTCGACTGCACCCGGACCCGGATGGAGTAGTTGCTCTGGGTCGCGGAGTAGAAGTGCGCCACGGCCTTTCCGCCAGAGGTGGTGGTGGTCACGCTGAGGGACTGGGTCGACGTGAAGTAGCCCCCTCCATCGCCCGAAAGTACGGAGGCTTCGAACGCCACGCCGGTCCCGTCAGGCGCGACGCTGCCGTTCTTCTGGATGGTCGCGGTCAGGGTGACGGTCTCGCCGACGATCGGTGCCGAGGGATCGGCGGTGAACGACGTGACCGTCCACGTGTCGGTCGGAGGGGTCGGCGCGGCGGGGGCCGCCGAATTGCCGCCGGAGGGCAGCGGGATTCCGGGATGGGCGACGGCGATCCGGTCCCGCGCCACCCCCAGCTCCCCGGCCAGGTTCGCGGTTGAAGCGCTCACCGCGATGACCCGCCGGCAGCGCCGCAGGAGTTGCGCTTCGGCCCAGCGGGCGACCGGAAGCTGCCAGCCGCTGCGCACCAGGTAGTCGGGATGGTGGAGCAGCCCGACCACCGGTCCGAGCGGGCGCAGGACTCCGCGGGCGAGGGGCAGCAGAACCTGCGGATAGGCGCGGCTTTCGAGCAGCAGAAGATCGCTGGAGTGGTGCGCCAGGTTGCGCGCCAACCAGGCGTGGGCGCGCAGCGGGCGGGCCGCGATGCGTGGCCGCGCGTCGGCCACGTAGAGCAGGCGGAGGGTGTGGCCGCGCCGCCGCAACTGGTCGGCGATCCGATTGTTGTAGACCATGCCGCCGTCGGTGGGGTTGCGAGAGCCGGAGGAGATGAAGGTGATGCGCAATGGGACCACGGGGTTGTTCGGGGGATGGTGGGGGGAGAGGGCGCGCGAGAGTTTCCCAGTGTCGCCGCGCGGTGCGGTTGAATGCAAGCCCGTGGGTGGCCGCCACTACCATCCAAGCAGCCGCCGCCCGCGTGCCCACGCCTGCCACGCCTCATCGACCCGCAGCGCGAGCAGGGCGCCGCTGTAGAGGAGGAGGGCCAGAAGGACGCTGGTGGCAAAACTGATGGGGGCCGCCCAGCCGGGCAGCAGCGGATCGAAATAGAAGAAGCAGGAGCGTGCGGCGAGCGCGCCGGCGAGGGCCAGCGCGGAGGCCTTGAGGAGCAACCACCAGACCGACGAGTCCAGGATCGGTCCCAGGCGGCCGCGGAGAATCAGAAAGCTCGCTCCCAGGTTGAGGAGTTCGGCGATCGCGGTCGCCAGCGCCAGCCCCTGCACGCCCATGGGGCGGGCGAGGGCGATGCTCAGGCCGATGTTCAGGAACATGGTGACGGTGCTGGCCACCACCGGAGTGGTGGTGTCGGCCAGGGCATGGTAGGTGCGGGAAAAGAGCGTCAGCGGAACCTGGGCGACGAAGACGAAGAGGTAGAACCCCAGGACCGACGCGGTAATGCGGGTGGCCTGGGCGTCGAAGGCGCCATGCTGAAAGACCACCCGCACCAGCGGCTCGCGCAGGGCAAACATGGTGCAGGCGGCGGGGAGCAGCAGGAGCAGCGTGCCGCGCAACGCCAGGCCGAGGAAGCGGGTCAGCGCGGCGTTGTCGTTCGCCGCGGCGAGGGCGCAGATGCGCGGATAGACGGCGGTGGGGATCGACGAGGTGAGCAGCGCCGCGGGGATGCTCAGCAGCCGCCAGGCGTAGAAGAGGGCGGAGACGCTGCCGGGGTCCATGCTGCTGGCCAGGAAGCGATCGGTGATCAGCCCCAATTGCCCCACTGTGGCGGCGCCGACGATCGGCAGCATCAGGCGCTGCGCATTTCGGGTCGAGCGGCGGGCGGCGCGGCGATCGCCCCGCTCCGGCGCCGGGGCAAGCAGCACGCTGCGGGCGGCGAGCGCGAGAAAGCCCAGGCCGATGAGGTTGGCCGCCAGCAGCCCGAGGGCGATGGCGTCGGTGCCCAGCGAGCGATGAAAGAGCGTGACCACGGCGATCAGGGTGATGTTGATCAGCACCGGCGTGGCGGCGACCGCCGGGAACCGATACTGCGCGGTCAAGAGCCCGCTCAGCGCTTTGCGCCCCACCAGGCCGATCCCCAGGGGGGCGAGCAGCACTGTCAGACGGGCGGCGCGGGCGACATCGTCGGCGCCGAATCCGGGAGCCAGCAGCCGCACCAGGGACTCGGATGTGGAAGCCTGGAAGATGCAGGCCAGGCCCAGGAGGAGCAGGCCGCGCCAACTGAGCAGGCGGAAGGCGGCGGCCGCGGTGGCTCTACCCTTGGAACGGAGGTCGCGGTGCCAGCGGATCACCGCAACGGTCGACGCGCCCTCGCCGAACGAACGCTCCAGGAAAGCCGGAATCGTCTGGGCGACGAAAAACGCGTCCATCAGATGGCCGGCGCCGAAGAAGTGGGCGTAGAGGATCTCGCGCAGGAAGCCGAGCAGGCGGGAGGTCAGATTGCCCATCAGCAGTTGGGCCGCGCTCCGCCCCACGCCCCCAGGAGCCGCCTCCTTCTGCTCGCGCTGCTCCCTACCGGACATGGCGCGCCGTGCCTTCGCCGCGGTCCGCCGCTGCAGTCCC
Source organism: Gemmatimonadota bacterium (assembly GCA_026991065.1). GTDB lineage: Bacteria > JALXCG01. The sequence continues at coordinate 2,808 of JALXCG010000428.1, forward strand.
CAGCGGATGAGAGCCGCGGCGCTGTGCCTGCGGCCCACCGTGCCGCCGGCGCGGTCCTGGACCCGGATGCCCGGGGGAAAGTTGGCTCATGACTCCGACTCGGCTGTGGGCAGGGTACTCCGGCGAGTCAGCACCAGGATGGCCACGATGGAGTAGAAACTGTCCCCCAGATGGCCGACGCCGATGAAATAGCCATTCTCGAAGAAGGCCCGCACCAGGGAGCCGATCACGGTTGCCAGGCAGGCCAACTCCAGTGGGGTCCAGCCGCTGCGACCCGGCCGCAGGGCCGCGGCCACCAGGCGCCGGCCACGGCCGATGAGGTAGCAGAAGAGCGCGAAGATCAGGGCCGCCATCGGCACCCCCATCTCCGCTGCTTTGTGGATAAAGAGATTGTGCGCGCCGTGCGCTTGCTGCACGGTGAAGGGGCTGGTGGCCGGCAGGAAGTTCCACTTGTAGTGGTCGTAGAGTCCCGGGCCGACGCCGGTGAAAGGATGGCCGTCGATGATCCGCAAACCGGTGAGCCACAGATGCCCCCGGCCGGTGGTGCCCGACTCCAGGCGCAGAATCATCTGCAAATCGTCGAGCCCGTGAATGGAGAGCAGCGCCAGCAGGAGAAGCGTGACTGCCGCGGCTCCTCCCAGGAGCAAGCCGGGGCCGCGCCGGCGCCAGACCCAGAGGCCGCCGAGGAGGAGGCCGGAGATGCCGACCGCGAGCCAGGCGGAGCGCGAGGCGGTGAGCAGCAGGGCCACCCCCATCAGCAGGATGCCGATGAGCCGGCTGGGTTTGGCCGAGTCGAAAAGGAACTCCGCCGCGAGCATGGGAATCGGCAGGATCAGTGGCAGCGCGGCCGAGTTGCGGTTGATTCCCAGGAGCGGGCTTTTCTGCACGAATGTGGCCGGGTCGAGCAGGCTGGCGCCCGAGCGTAGTGTTTCGAGCAGGATAACGGCGGCATAGAGAACTCCGCCGGCCACAATCGCCGAACCGAAAGTTTTCAGTCGATCACGGTCGTCGATCAGTGAGTTGATGGAGACAAACGAAGCGACGAAACAGTAGTAGCTGACGCTGGCTTTGACACTGATCTCGGGACTGCGGGAGAGCGCCGTGGCGATCGCCATCCAGAGCGCGAAGGCGAAGAGCCAGATGGAGAGGGTGCGATCCAGGACGGGCAGCGACCCTTCGCGCCCCACCGCGCGCAGCAGTGCATAGGCCAGCAGCAACACCGCCACGAGGTTGGCGGCCACGCGCGGCTCCACTCCCGCCGCGGTGGCCATCGGTGCGAAAAAGGGAAAGACAACCCCGATGAGTTGGAGCATTGCCGCTACTCGCGTTGGGAGCGCAGCGGCAGGTGGAAGACACGCAGTGCGGCCATCCATCTCTCGTAGAGTTCGGGGTCGGCGCGCTGGGCCAGCTTCAGGCGCTCCTGGAAGAAGAACCGCATGAACCACAGCAACTGGTAGATGAGACAGAGGGCGACGACCACGTAGGCGCGTTTCGGCTTGTATTTCTTGTCGGGCGTGTAGCCGCGGTCGACCACCCGCAGCCGCGGCTGGTCATAGCCGCTCTCCATCCTTGCGATGGTCAGTTGCGGGATCAGTTGCTCCAGCAGGGCCTGCTGGATGGAGGATTGCAGGAAGAGGTCGAAATACTCGCGCTGCAGGCCCGGCAGCTCGCTGATCGCGACGCCGGCGCCGCCCTGGTCGCCATGCAGGAGTTCATCGCGCGCCCGGGTCGCCTCCTCCAGCTTGGTTTCCGCGAGGCGCCGCAGCGGATGTTCCGGCCCGTAGAGCTTCTCCACCAGGTGGGCCTGGATCGCGGCGCCGGCCACGGTTGCTTCCGCTTGCGCCAGATTGTTGGCCATGCCTTGTACTTGCGGCTCGAGGGCGAAGATCCCGGTGCGCTGACTGAACTCCTCCAGCGCCTGAACAGCGGCTGCGTAGTGACCGCGGGTCTCCTCCACCACCTCCTGCAGATAGGTCCCGCGGGCGAGCGCGCCGTGCCGCGTGATCTCTATCACCTGCTCCTGCAGCCGGTCGAGCAGGAAGTTGACCATGTTGGCCGCCCGTTCCGGCTCATCATCTTCGACCGCGATGGTCAGGGAGACAATGCGGATCGAGGCGATGCCGCCCTCGATCTCCGGCTCCACGCTGAGCGTGTTGCGCAGGGTGAGGAAGGTGTCTTCCAGGTTGTTCTTGCCGTAGACCGTTTGCAGGTCGAATTCATCGATCAACGGCCGCCGCAGGGCGCGGGAGTTCAGCAGCGTGATCAGCTCGCGGGCATCCACCGAGCTGCCCGACCAGGTGGCCGGCAGCGAGACCCCCCCGAGCAGGCTCAGGTAGCCGCCGCCGGAAGTGCCCTCCGCCGGCAGGACGGTGACGAAGGAGCGGTAGCTCTTGGGCAGGACCAGACTGATGCCGATGGCCACGATGCCGGCGATGATCGAGCCGATGAGCCAACTCCAACGCCGCTCCGCGAAGGCCGCCAGGAGGCCGAGAAGGTCGAGGTTCTGGGGGGTGGTTTTCATGGACGGGAATTCTGCGCGGCGGGGAGAGAGGTGGGATGGGGAGGAGGATGCACGCAACGGACCTTGGCTTTCCCCGGCAAGGCTCGAAAGACAAGCAGAGACTAGGAACCAGAGAGTTGAGTGTCAACCGGCACCGGTCGGGAGATTCCCCCAGATTCATTCCCCCAAAGGATCGTGCTTTGCGGCGTGGGCGACCTCAAGGACTACCGGATCCACGCTTCCAGCGAGAAAGAGATCATTACCGGCGGCTCCTGCTTCAACATCAAGGCGAACTTGCGGGCCGCGCGGCGCTACCCGCCCCGGGACGGGTGATCGAGGTGGGGCGGACGGAGCAGGCAGCGTGGTCGGTGCAGGCTGTCGGCAAGCAGTCACTCGATCTCAGCCGGCCTCCGCTCCGCGATCACCTTCACCTGCACTGTCTCGGATGCGTCGCCGCAGGTGAAGCGCAGAGTTCCGCATAGAGCGCGGCCAGCGCGCGCGCCTGGTGGGCGGCGCTGTAGCGACTGCGCAGTGCCTCGCGCGCGCCGGCCACCAGACGCGCGCGCAATTCGGCGGAGCGCAGCAGGCGGCGGATCGCATCGGCCAGGGCGACCGGATCGCGCGGCGTCACCAGCACTCCGCTGACCTCCTCCTCGATTACCTCGATCAGGCCGCCGGTGCGGGCGG
>JALXCG010000429.1 GCA_026991065.1 Gemmatimonadota bacterium
CGCCGCCGCGACAGGTCTCCTGGACACCCCGCGACGACGGCGCTTTCAGCACAGCAATGCGCTCCCCCGCCAGCGCTCAGCCGCTCACGCCACCGGCTCGGGCGCGTAGGAGATCTTCGCCAGCTGCGAATAGAGGCGCCAGCGTGCCTCCGCCGCCTGCTGCGCTTGTTCCAGATAACGCTTCGCATTCTCCGGATTGCTCTTGGTCAGCATCTTGAAGCGGTTCTCGCTGTAGGTAAACTCCTCCACCCGGCGCTTCGGCGCCTTGCTGTCGAGGTGCAGCGGATTCTTGCCCTCCTTGGCCAGCTGCGGATTGTAGCGATAGAGCGGCAGCATGCCGGTTTCAACCAACGTCTTCTGGTGGTCCAACCCCTTGTTCATGGGGAAACCGTGCGCGATGCAGTGGCTGTAGGCGATGATCAGCGACGCACCCGGATACGCTTCCGCCTCGAGAAACGCTTTCACGCACTGATTGTCGTTGGCGCCCATCGCCACCTGCGCGACGTAGATCGAGCCGTAGGTCTGAGCAATCATCCCCAGATCCTTCTTGCCCATCGGCTTGCCGCTAAAAGCGAACTTCGCCACCGCGCCCAGCGGCGTCGCCTTCGACGCCTGCCCGCCGGTGTTGGAGTAGACCTCGGTATCGAGCACCAGCACATTCACATTGCGTCCGGACGCCAGCACATGGTCGAGACCACCATAGCCGATGTCATAGGCCCAACCGTCGCCCCCGACAATCCACACCGCCTTCTTCACCAGCACGTCGGCAAGACTTACCAGATGCTTCGCCTCTTCCGATGCATCGCCGGCCAGCGCCTCTTTCAGCGCCCGCACCCGCTCCCGCTGCGCCGCAATCTCCTCCTCGTTGTTCTGTTCCGCCTCCAGCAGCCCACTCACCAAAGTGTCGCCCAACTTGCCCGCCAATCGGCGCACCAACTCACGCGCAAACTCATTCTGCTTGTCAAGCGTCAAACGGAACCCGAGGCCGAACTCGGCATTGTCTTCGAAGAGCGAATTGCACCAGGCCGGACCGCGGCCATCGCCATTCACCGTGTAGGGCGTGGTGGGCAGATTGCCGCCGTAGATCGACGAGCAACCGGTCGCGTTGGCGATCAGCGCCCGGTCGCCGAAGAGTTGCGTGAGCAACTTCACATAGGGTGTCTCACCACAACCACTGCACGCCCCGGAGAACTCGAAAAGCGGTTGCAACAACTGGCTCCCCTTCACCGTGTGGATTCGCGGCACGGTGCGCTCCAACTCCGGCAGCCCGAGGAAGAAGTTGAAATTGTCGCGCTCCTGCGCCCGCAGCGGTGGCTGCGGCGCCATGTCCAGACTCTTGTGCTTCGGATTCTGTTTATCCTTGGCGGGGCAGACCTCCACGCAAAGCTCACACCCGGTACAGTCTTCCGGCGCCACCTGCACACAATAGACAGAATTTTCCGGGAACTCCTTGCCCTTGGTCTTGCGCCACTTGAAGCTCTCCGGCGCACCCTCGGTCAAGGCCGCATCAAAAACCTTGGTGCGAATCGCCGCGTGCGGGCAGACCAGCGCGCACTTGCCGCACTCCACACACAGATCTTCGTCCCAGACCGGGATCTCCAGCGCAATGTTGCGCTTCTCGTACGCCGCCGTTCCCAGCGGGAAAGTGCCATCCGGCTCGAACGCGCTCACCGGCACATCATCCCCCTTGCCGAGAATGATCTTCTCCACCACCGTGCGCACATACTCCGGAGCGTCCTCAGGCACCGTCGGCGGCCGCCCGAAACTGCTGCTGACCGCCGCCGGCACCTCCACCTGATGCAGATTTTCCAGGGTCATGTCCACCGCGGCGAAGTTCAGCTCCACAATCCGGTCGCCCTTGGCGCCGTAGGTCTTCTTGATCGCCTCCTTGATCGCCGTGATCGCCTCGTCGCGCGGCAGCACTCCGCTGATGGCGAAGAAGCAGGTCTGCATGATGGTGTTCACGCGATTGCCCATGCCCGCCTCGCGCGCCACCTTGTAGGCATCGATCACGTAGAACTTGCACTGCTTCTCAATCAGCCCCGCTTGCACCTCGCGCGGCAGGGTGTCCCACACACTTTCCGGCGGCGCCTGGCTGTTGAGCAGGAACGTCGCTCCGGGAAGCGCGTGCTCCAACATGTCGAAACGCTCCAGGAACACCGTCTGGTGACAACCGATAAAATTGGCCTTGTCGATCAAGTAGGCCGACTTGATCGGGTGCTTGCCGAAGCGCACATGCGACACAGTTACCGCGCCTGCCTTCTTCGAATCATAAACAAAGTAGCCCTGCGCGTAATTGTCGGTTTGGGTGCCGATGATCTTGATTGTGTTCTTGTTCGCCCCGACCGTGCCGTCCGACCCGAGACCGTAGAAGAGCGCCCGGTGCACCCCCTCCTGCTCGGTCGAGTAGTTCGGGTCGTAGAGCAGGCTGCTGCCCGAAACATCGTCGTTGATGCCGATGGTAAATCCATTTTTCGGCCGCTCCCGCCGCAGCTCGTCGTAGACCGCCTTCACCATCGGCGGATTGAACTCCTTCGACGACAGCCCATAGCGCCCGCCGATCACCAGCGGGAACGATTCACAGGGCCCCTCACCGGCGGCGAAAAGTTCGCTCAGCGCAGTGACCACATCCTTATACAGCGGCTCACCGCCGGCGCCGGCCTCCTTGGTGCGGTCAAGCACCGCAATCCGCCTGGTCGTCCGCGGCAGCGCCCGCGCCAAATGACGCGCCGAGAAAGGCCGATAGAGGCGCACCTCGACCACCCCGACCTTGCGTCCCTCGGCATTCATCCGCGCGCACACCTCTTCCACAGTCTGCGCGCCACAGCCCATGATCACAATCACATCTTCGGCATCGTCCGCGCCATAATAATCGAAAAGGTGATACTTCCGCCCCACCCGCTCGGCAAAACGATCCATCGTCCGCTGCACCACATCGGGGCACGCCGCATAGAACGGCTCGGCCCGCTCGCGCGCCTGGAAGAACACATCCGGGTTCTGCGAACTGCCCCGCAACACCGGCCGGTCCGGCGACAATCCCCGCTGCCGGTGCGCCCGCACCAGATCGTCGCGGATCATGTAGCGCAGATCATCGTCGGTCAACTCCTCCACTTTCGCCACTTCATGCGACACCCGGAACCCCTCGAAAAAGTGCACAAAGGGAACCCGCGATTCCAGCGTGGCCGCGGTCGCGATCACCGCCATGTCCCCCACCTCCTGCACCGAGCCGGAAGCGAGCAGCGCGAAACCGGTTGAGCGCACCGCCATGATGTCGCTGTGGTCGCCGAATATGGAGAGCGCGTGTGTTGCGACCGTGCGCGCCGAAACGTGAAAAACCGTCGGCAACAATTCACCCGCCGCTTTGTACATCGTCGGGATCATCAGCAGCAGCCCCTGCGACGCGGTAAAAGTTGTCGTCAGCGAACCGCTCTGCAGCGCCCCGTGAACCGCCCCCGACGCGCCCCCTTCGCTCTGCATCTCCACCACATCCGGAACCGTACCCCAGATATTCTTCTGCCCCAGCGCCGACCACTGATCGGCCCACTCCCCCATTCCGGAGGAGGGAGTGATGGGGTAGATCGCGATCACTTCGTTGATGCGGTGCGCCACGCTGGCGGCAGCTTCGTTGCCGTCAATCGTCAAAACTTTGCGAGTCATCATTCTTCTCCGTCGGCCAGGCCTGCCTCTTGCCAATCAAACACGCGTCTTTTTATCCACACACCGGTCACCGGCGGCCCGTAACGCCACCGCCGAATGCGCGCCCTCCCGAACAGAGTCCGTTGTCGCGCCGGCGCACCCGCGGCGATAGGAGCCTGTCGCGCATTGGCTTTCGAGCCCCGTGTTCGGGCCTGCTTCGAGATCAAGGCGCTGAGTCCGCCGGAAGGCTGGTTGCCTTTCAAGGACTTGGCAACGCAGAGATCGGAGCAGGGACGGATGCGGGGCGACGCAAAAACAATGTGCGACAGGCTCCTAGGTGTGGAGCTTGGAACAGAATCGGCATCGATCGCCAAACCGGACCGCACGGCACCAGCAGCCGGCCCCGGGGCATCGATGGGGGAGCGTCTCGCTCGGGGCGCATACTACTCCCCTTGGCCGCCGGATCCAAACCCCGCGTAACGAAGCCCGCCGATTGTCCCGCCATCCTGTCAATGGCCTCTATTTTGCAGGCAATTGCACCGATCAAGCGGATCTCCGAATCCGCCCCGCGTGCCCTCCCATTCGCTCTTCTCTGGCAAGGAGCACCGCCCGGGCCACTCCCCGCGCCTCGCTCATACCATCGGTGCAGTGCGCGCTTCGCACCGCCCGGATCAGGCCGAGCCCGCGGATCCGCCCAGCGCCGATGCCCTCGGCTCCACCGCGCGCCCTCCCTCTGCTCCCGCGCCTCCTCTGGAAGGCGAAAGCTCTCCGCGCCCCACCGCCGCCGACCGCAGCACGGCACAGCGCACAACGCACAATGCGGCCACCGGAATCCCCTGCCTGGTTTTGCAACTCCGTTCCAGCACGCCGGTTCCCGCTCTTCTCCAAGGTCAGCAGAGTGCCCGATGCCAGGCCATAAAGGCCCGGGAGGCCATCGCGCCTCAATCGCGCCGCGGGGAGCCAGCCCCACACCACAGACGACGACTCAGATGCGGGCAACGGAGACCATGTCGCCGCCACTTTTCGCTATCGGGAGCGCGACTACCCCAACGTCGGCGTGCGCTTCAGAGGAGAGTTGTCGGTGTGGGGGTCCGAGCGAAAAAAGCTCCTCAAGATCAAATTCGACGCACTGGTCCCGGACCAGCGCTTTTTCGGTCTAAAGAAGCTGGGCCTGAGCAACGGTTTCCGTGACCCCACAATGCTCCGGGAGAAGCTCTTTTGCGACGCGGTGATAAGTTGCTGCCGGCGGGCCGGGCGAGCTTCGCCAAGCTCTCGATCAATGGCGACCATTGGGGGCTCTCTCTGAATGTTGAGCAGGTCGACAAGATCTTTCTCCGGCAACAGTTTGGCAAGAGTGAAGATGGCAACCTGTTCAAGGGCGATCCGCAGGGGTGGCTGGTGTGGGTGGGGCTGGAGCAGCAAAACTACTACGACAAATATGAGCCAAGAACCAACGAAAGCGCCAACGATTGGTCCGATCTGCTGGACCTGATCGACCAGGTGGACAACTCCGCTCTGCAAGCTTTTCCCGACACAGTGGAGGCGGCGCTCCATCTGCGCACCTTTCTTTTTCGCTCCGCCTTCTACAATCTCTACATCTCACTCGACAGCTGTGTGGGGGTGGAACACTATTTCCATCTGTACCATCGCGACGACAGCGACCGTTTCACCATGCTGCCATAGGACGGCAGTGAGGCGTTCGCCGCCTGCCCGGCGTATGCGTGGCCCGATCTGCTCGACCTGCCGCTCTTGTGGCAACGGCCGGTAGAGGAGGCGCCTCGCCCGCTGGTCAACCGGGCGTTCGACATTTCAACATGCGGTTCACCAGCAGCGCTGTAGTCAAGGAGCCTGTCGCGCATTGGCTTTCGAGCCCCATATTCGGGCCTGCTTCGAGATCAAGGCGCTGAGTCCGCAGGAAGGCTGGTTGCCTTTCAAGGACTTAGCAACGCAGAGATCGGAGCAGGAACGAGTGCGGGGCGACGTGAAGACAATGCGCGACACGCTCCAAGCCGATCCGGCAATTCGCCACCAAGGCCTCACCTGCGTCGTTGGCCGCGGGCGCTCAGCCACCCGGAGCAGAATTGCGGAATCGGGAGAAGGAGACCGGGCAGTGCTGGCTTCCTTGCGGGAATGGGTTCCTCCGCGCAATCCACGATCGGCAGTGGCGCAACCGTTCAGTCGCGGGCATGTGGATCAATCCCGTGCGCCATCAGGAGTGCCCGCAGCCGAGTTTTTTCCTCCTCGGCTCGCTGCGCCCGAGCTTTCTCCTCTGCGACGCGCCTTTCGGCGGCTTCAGCCCGAGCCTTCTCCTCTTCAGCCCGAGCCTTCTCCTCCTCAGCCCGGGTCTTGGC
>JALXCG010000430.1 GCA_026991065.1 Gemmatimonadota bacterium
GTTGAGGGTGTCCCAGGGAAGTGAACTCCGCAGCCAGCCCCTCCAGGACACATCCCGGTCGACGGGATGTCCGAGAAACGGTAGTCCGCCTGCTGAATGCATGGGAGCGAGGCGAAGGCTATGTGGACCACTTGCTTGATGCTGGTCTACAGCAGATCGATCCGGGCGATCGTGCTTTGGCGCGCGAACTCACCTATGGTGTTGTGAGGCGCCGGCGTTGGCTCGATCACGTCCTGCGGCTGCGCTGCCGGCACGATCCGCGGTCACTGCCGATGGCTGTGCGCAACATCCTGCGTCTCGGCATCTACCAGTTGCTCTATCTTGATCGGGTGCCGGACGCACTGGTTGTGGACGCGGCGGTGCGCCAGATCCACGATCGAAAGGGGGGACGCCGGCGGGCAGGCTTTGTCAATGCCGTGCTGCGCGGGGTAGCGCGCGACGGAGCACCGGCAGCGCCTTCGGGGACTCCGGAAGCACTGGCTCTGCAGCATTCGCACCCCGACTGGTTGGTGCATCGCTGGCGACGTGAGTTCGGTGATCGCATGACCGGGCAGATGCTGGAGTGGCACAACCAGGTTCCACCGACAGTTCTCGCCCCCAACCCGCTGCGAATGGGAAGCAACGACGATCTCGCCAGCCTCTTGCGGGAGGAAGGTATCTCGACCCGACCTTCGACTCTGGTCGATGGCTATCTCGTCGCGGATCGGGTTCAGAGCCTCACGGCGCTGCGCACATTTCAAGCGGGGCAGTTTTTCATCCAGGATGAGTCCGCAGGTCTCCTGGTGAGGGCGACGTCCTGGACTCGTGGGCCGGTCTTCGATCTCTGTGCCGCCCCGGGTGGCAAGACCCTGGCGATTGCCATCGAATCGGGAGATCGGTTCCCGATAATCGCTTTGGACCGAAGCCGTCGGCGGGTTGATCGCATTGTCCAAAACGTGCGTCGCCTCCAACTTCGGTTCGTTCAGCCCGTGGTTGGCGATGCCCGGAAGGTTCCGCTACGCGGTCGCGTGCCCGCAGTGCTTGTTGACGCCCCTTGCTCCGGGACCGGCGTGCTGAGGCGCCGGCCCGACCTGCGGTGGCGTCTTGAGCAAGGAGATCTACCGAAACTGGTTCGGCTTCAGAGCGAACTGCTCGATGCAGCCGCGGTTCATGTGGCTCCCGGAGGGGAGTTGGTCTACACCACCTGCTCCATGGAAGCAGAGGAGAACAGCGGAGTCGTGCGCTCCTTCTTGCGCCGGCATCGGGAGTTCGCCGCCATCCCCCCGGTAGCTGAGCGGTTGGTGGAGATTCGGCGCCATCACAGTGGCTCGGGTCGGGACCCAGGCGTTCTGGTCCTGCCATCTGCTCACCAGACTGATGGAGGATATGTGGCAGTCTTGCAGCGCAGAGGAAGGAAGTGATCGATGTCCCGTTTGCTGATCGCCTTGTCAGTCGTCCTGATTGCGTTTCTGGCGGGGTTCTTCATCATCACAGAGTTTCTCCTGCCGCGCATGGTGGGATTCGGCGACGAGGTGGCCGTGCCTCTCGTTGTTGGCAAGACGCACCAAGTGGCGATGAAAGAGCTTGAAGCGGTTCGTCTGGATCCTCGGGTGGCATTTGAAAGGGATGATCCTCAGATCCCCGCGGGCGTAGTCATTGCACAGAATCCGCGCTCCGGGGCGGTTGTAAAGTGGGGGCGGCGAGTTGACCTGACCGTCAGCCGGGGGACTCGGCTGGCCCTGGTGCCCGCAGTGGTCGGCCACGAGGAGAGGCAGGCTCGCCTGGATCTTGGAGACAGCGGTTTGCGGACCGGCGATGTGCTGGAATTGCATGATGATGCGGTTGCCACAGGGCGGGTGATTGCGGCCACGCCAAGAGCCGGCACGTCAGTTCCGGAGGGATCCGCAGTGTCACTCCTGGTCAGTGCGGGGCCTCCGGGAGAGGGGGCTTTGATCATGCCCGGTCTGATTGGACGATCCTATGACTCTGTGCAGCGAGCGCTTGCGGCACGTGGCTTTGTTGTCGAGCGGGCGCGCTACATCGGTGGCGGTCTGGGAGTCGAACGGGTTACTGAACAAACGCCTCCGGCGGGTGCAAAGATCCTGCCGGGAGAGCGCATCGCATTGGCGGTTGGCGGTTGAACGATCTCTTCCGGCTGGAATCCACGTGTGAATCACAACGGAATGGTCACCCAATGATCCTTGCTCCCAGTGTTCTTTCTGCCGATTTTTCTCGTCTGCGTGAAGAGATTCAGGCCGCTGAGTCAGGTGGCGCCCAGAGCTTCCATTGCGATGTGATGGATGGCCACTTTGTGCCGAATCTCACTTTCGGTCCCATGATTGTGGCAGCGATGCGGAAGCTGACCCCACTGCCGCTGGATGTGCACCTGATGGTCGAGGATGCGGATGGTCTCATCGATTCCTTTGTCCAGGCCGGGGCGGACGGAATCACTGTGCATGTTGAGGCGTGTCCGCATCTGCACCGAACGTTGTCCAGAATCCAAGCGGCAGGCGTGAAAGCTGGTATTGCGCTCAATCCTGCGACCCCTCTGGGCACAATCGAGGAGGTGATCGGAATGCTCGATCTGCTTCTGATCATGACCGTCAACCCGGGATTCGGCGGCCAGGAGTTTATTCCAGCCGGGCTGAACAAACTCGCGCGAGCGGCAAAGATGCGGGAGCGCGCCGGCCTCGAGTTCCTGCTGCAGGTAGATGGTGGCGTTTCTCCCAGCAATGTGCGCAGCCTTGTCGAATGCGGAGCCGACATCGTCGTTGCCGGCAGCGCGGTCTTTGACGGATCGGATCCCAGTCGAGCTGCAGCGAAGATTCTGCGGGCTGCTGCCAAGCATGTAGATTGATTGAATGTTGACTCATGGGGGCAGCGAGATCTAAACTAACAATTTTTCCTCGTGGAGTTGAGTTCGAATGTTCGAGAATCTGACGGCTCGCCTGGACGAGACTCTCCGTCGCCTTCGCGGGCAAGGCAAACTCTCGGAGGCAAACATAGCGGAGGCTCTGCGTGAGGTTCGTCGGGCTTTGCTTGAAGCGGATGTCAACTTCAAGGTTGCTAAGGAGTTTATTGCCGAAGTTCGCGAAGAGGCCATAGGACTGGCCGTCGCGAAGACCGTGTCTCCCGGCCAACAGTTTGTCAAGATTGTGCACGACCACCTTGTGCAGCTCTTGGGCACGGGTTCGCGGGATATCGCCTTTGCCACGAAACCACCTACCCGCGTGCTCGTGGTTGGACTCCAGGGCTCTGGCAAGACGACGCTGGTCGCCAAGCTGGGGCTTCGTTATCGGCAGCAAGGTCGGCGTCCGCTATTGGTCGCGTGTGATATTCACAGGCCGGCGGCAATAGATCAGCTTGAAGTGCTCGGCAAGAGTGTCGGAGTGGAGGTTTTCAGAGGAGAAAGCGGAGCTGCCGCAGAGGAGATTGCACGGGATGCTCTTGATCGTGCCCGTGGCGATGGGTTTGATCCGGTGATTGTTGACACCGCGGGACGGCTCCACATCGACGCCGGGATGATGCAGGAGGTCGCTGAAGTCAAGAAGGCGGTCAAGCCGCACGAAGTCTTGTTTGTGGCCGACGCCATGACTGGTCAAGATGCGGTGCAGTCGGCGAAGGCGTTCGACGAAGCCTTGGGTCTTGATGGCGTGGTCCTCACCAAGATGGATGGGGATGCCCGTGGCGGAGCGGCGATTTCGATCCGCGCGGTTACCGGAAAACCGATTAAGTTCATCGGTGTGGGGGAAAAGCTGAATGCACTGGAATCATTCCACCCTGACCGGGTAGCATCTCGGATTCTCGGCATGGGCGATGTCGTTTCTCTCGTCGAAAAGGCGCAAGACGCGGTCGACGAAGAGGAAGCCCTCAAGCTCGCCGAGAAATTGAAGAAACAGGCGTTTACACTTGATGACTTTCGGACCCAATTGCGCTACTTGCGAAAGATGGGACCGTTGGAACAAATCCTGGGTATGATCCCGGGCCTGGGCTCGAAGATGAAAGGGCTCACGGTTGACGAAAAGGCGCTCGTGCGAATCGAGGCCATCATTAATTCTATGACCCCGCTGGAGCGTATGAGTCCCAAAGTGATCAATGGGAGTCGGCGCAAACGTATCGCGCGGGGAAGTGGGACCTCAGTTCAAGAGGTCAATCAATTGCTTCGGCAGTTCACTGAAATGAAAAAAATGCTGAAGCGACTCAAGAGCATGGGCATGGGGCGTCGGGGCCTGAGCGGGCTTCCTTTCTAATACCCCTTGCCCGAGAGGAGAGAGTGCATTGGCGGTCAAGATTCGACTCAGCCGACGTGGAGCAAAAAAACGTCCATTCTACCGTGTCGTCGTTGCCGATTCGCGTTCCGCACGCGACGGGCGCGTGATTGACACGATCGGATTCTACAATCCGATTTCCGAGACCGAACCCTATCGCATTGATGGTGAGCGGGCGTTGCACTGGCTCAACGAGGGGGCGGAAGTTACCGACACGGCTCGTTCTGTTCTGCGCCGGGCCGGCGTTATGAAAGCGTGGCGTGACGGAACTCCCTTGCCCGCCCAGCCGGCGGAGGAAGGTACTTCAGCAGTTGAAGTACCTGTCGCTGTTGCGGAGGAGCCCGCGCAGTCGGAAGAGAAGAGCGAAGCGCCCGAAGGTGACTCCGAGTAGATGGTCGTAGGTGCATAGCGGCACGCTCTAAGTCGAACAGTTGTCGTTGATGGTGACTGTCCAGCCTGGAGCTGCGTGCGCCTTCGCATAGTCCAAGGAATGGAGACTCGTCATGTCCGCGACCCGGGATGATGTACTCGATCTGATAGAGTTCGTTGTTCGCAGGCTGACCGATTACCCTGATGCTGTCGAAGTCGAGGAGGTCGCGTCGAAGCGCTCTTTGGTGTACGAACTCCGGGTCGACCGCTCAGACATGGGGCGAATCATCGGTCGCAACGGACGGACAGTGCGTGCGCTGCGTGACTTGATCGCTTGTGCGACCTATGACTGGGACCAGCGTGTGCAATTGGAGATTGTCGAGTAGGTATGCGACCGGCACATGCCGAAATCGGCAAGGTCTTGGGGCCGCACGGTGTCAAGGGAGAGGTGCGCGTCGCGATCTTGTCGGACCTGCCGAACCGCATCGAGTCTCTCGATCGTGTAGTTCTGCGCTGGCCGGATGGGCGCAAGTGCTGGATGGAATTGGTATCGACGCGTCCGCACAAGCAGGGGCTGTTGGTCTTCTTTCGCGGCGTAGGCGACCGGAATGCTGCAGAGGAACTCCGCGGTGCGTTCCTGACCGTGCCGGCGGACGAACTCCCTGAACTCCCCAAGGATTCCTACTACGTCTTCGACCTGATCGGAAGCAGCGTGCGAACTGAAGGTGGTGAACTCCTGGGCACGGTTGCAGATGTCTTGAGCGCCGCCGGCAACCATGTCCTCGTGGTAGATGGAACTGCAAGGGGCGAAGTCCTCTTACCTCTGGCTCACCATGTTGTTCGCGACGTCGATCTGCAGGCCAGGGAGATCACCGTACATCTCCTTCCCGGGCTGCTGGGATAGTGGCGAGTGACCGATGAAGATCGACATCGTCACTGCGTTTCCAGGGATGTTCCCCGGTCCGCTTGGTGTGAGCATCCCCGGACGTGTGCTGGAGCGCGGGCTGGCCGAAATTCAGGTGACCGATCTGCGCGACTATGCCCGTGACCGGCATCGAACCATTGATGACAGTCCCTACGGTGGCGGTGGCGGCATGGTCCTCAAGCCAGAACCGGTTGCCGCCGCGGTGGAGGATTTGGTCCGAAGTGAGTCGACGGTCGACAGCCGTGTTCTGTTTACCTCTCCCAGAGGCAGACCCTTCGATCACCGCAAGGCCGTCGAACTTTCGATAGTGCCGCATCTGGTCATTGTCTGCGGCCATTACAAAGGATTTGATGAGAGAGTCTTCAGCACGGTTTCAGCCGAAGAGATCTCGATCGGCGACTACGTCCTTTCCGGCGGCGAACTCGCCGCGATGGTGATCATTGA
>JALXCG010000431.1 GCA_026991065.1 Gemmatimonadota bacterium
GCAGTTGGGGGCGCTCGCGGCGACCGGCTCCCGGCTGTCGGTCCGCCGCGAGCGCCCCCAACTGCCCTGCCCCGCCGGCACCAGAGCGGTCAGATTGACATGGAACCGAGAGCGCAAGGCCGTGTGTTTGAACAGGTAAGCACTCGCCACTTCGGGATCGGCGCCACGCTTCAGTTCGCACACAACCCGCACCGCATCGGTCGATTCATCCCGCACGTCAATGATCTGCGGCACCTTGCCCGCCACAATGTGTTCGGCAATCGCCTCGACCAGCGCCGCCTTGTTCACGCCATAAGGGATCGACGTAATCACCAGATAGCGCCGCCCCTCGCCACGTTCCAGCGTCACATCGCCGCGAATCTCCAGCGTCCCGCTGCCCCGCTCGTAGACCGCGCAGATCTCCTCCGGCGCCGTGGTAATTCGACCACCGGTCGGAAAATCGGGCCCCGGCACGTGCGTCAACAACTCCGCCACCGACAGCTCCGGTGCGTCAATCAGCGTGACCAGCGCGTCAATCACCTCGCCCAGGTTGTGCGGCGGGATATTGGTCGCCATCCCCACCGCAATCCCCTGCGACCCGTTGACCAGCAGATTGGGGATCTGCGCCGGCAACACCCCCGGTTCCCGGTAAGTGCCCTCGAAATTGTCGCGAAAATCGACCGTGTCTTTCTTGATCTCATCCAGCAACTCCGCCGCCACCCGATCCAGGCGCGCCTCGGTATAACGCATCGCCGCCGCGTTATCGCCGTCCAGACTCCCAAAATTCCCCTGCCCCGCCACCAACGGATAACGCAACGACCAAGGTTGGGCCATGCGCACCAGCGCGTCATAGATCGCCTGATCGCCGTGCGGGTGATACTTCCCCATCACCTCGCCGATCACCGCCGCACATTTCCGGAAGCGTGAATCGGCGGAAAGCTTCAGGTCATGAAACATCGCATACAGGATGCGCCTCTGCACCGGCTTCAACCCATCACGAACATCCGGCAGAGCGCGGCTGGTGATCACGCTCAGGGCATAGTTCAGGTAGCGCTCGCGGGTCGTTTCGTGCAGCGCAACTCTCTCGATCGACATGCGGCCTCCATCGCGGTCTCGGATCCAGACGGTGAACAACCGCGTGAGTCTACTCCGAATGCCCCGACTTCGCCCGGGTCAAAGCTCGATCCCGCCCACCCGGCACTCGACCCGGCGCCGGTTGAGGCTGAGATCTTTCTTGTGTTGTAAAGCCTTGCGCGCTACTCAGCGAAGCTCCTCGCGGCTCCGCCGGCAGCGCTCGCGCGCGCACTCTCACCGAATCGGGTTCGCCCCTTTCACCCGACCGGTCCCGGCTCCTGCCCGCGCCATCGACAACCCCAAATGGGCTCGGTCGAGACGGGTGGATGTCTGACTCCCCGGCGTCGGGGATTGACCCCATGGCGCCGACAGCGCCCCCCGCTCAACTCCGCGGACTGCCGGAGAAACCGCGATTCCGCCCCGGGATTTCTGCTCTAAAGCACGACAGCATCGCCCATTCGGGCCGACCCGGACACGCAGCAAGAAAGGTTGCGGTCGCCCGGTTGCGCGCGGCACGCCCTTTGCGTTGCCGCAGCAGTGCGCACCAGCCCGGCTCTCCACTCGCGCAGAGCCGGCCAAGTCGTGGCGCGCGCCAAACGCCTTACCCATGGAGAGAGTGCAATGCGAATCCGCCGAATCAACCGCCCCATCATCCCTCTTCTTCTCGCCGCCGCGCTGGTGGAACCGGTCCGGGCACAAACTGTTGCGATCACGGAGTTTCTGAACAACGCCCACGGTGACGACAATGGGCGCGAGTTCGTCGAGCTGTACAACTACGGCACAGCGGCGGTCGATCTCGACCAGTGGACCTTGCGCGACGAGGATTCCGACAGCTACACAATTGTCGGCGCCACAATCGAGGCGGGAGATTTTCTCATTCTGGTCGGCGGCGACAGCGGCCTGAGCGGAGCAGAGAAGAAGGCGCTCTTCGAGCAGGAGTGGCTGGGCGGCGCACCGGAGCCGCGCGTGCTCGGAATCGATGGACGCTGGGTGTTCAGCAACAGCAGTGATGAGATCGTGTTGCGGGATGCTTCGGGCAACATCGTCTGGAACCTTGCCTACGGTGACGATGGGCGTGAGGGACGCGCGGTCTTTCTGAGCACCGGCGACTACACCATCAGCGATTTCGGAGTCAAAGGGGCACCCGGCGTAGTTAGCGAGGGGTTCGACAACGACACACCGGATTTCCTCGGCTATGAGCGCAACAACTCGGCACTGGCGGAAGATCCTGATGCCTATGAATCGAGCGCCGGCAACTGGGCCAGCCCATTCTTCGCGATCGGCGGAGAACCTCCGGCGGAGCTTCACCTCGCGCTGACCGGTGACTGCCCCGGGAGCCTGATCTTGGCCGTCACCCACGCCACGCCGGGTGGCAGATTGGCGATCCTCTACGCCGAGGCCCCGGGGCAAGCAACAATTCCCGCTGCCTATCCGTGTGCACAGACTGAGCTGGGGCTCGATCCCACGGCCGCGCTCTACACCACGGAGTGGGCCGACACAACCGGCGCGCTGGAGTTGGAAGTAACCCTGCCGAAGCCTGCCTGCGGATTCTCGCTGCAAGTTCTGGATCTGGAGAACTGCGATACGAGCAACGTCGCGCAGCCCTGATCTCGTTTCCTTCGTTCGCTTGCCCCCGCTCGCCGCCTTCGCCGTCTCGCCAGCACACCTTCGTGGGCATGCAGCGCCAAGCACGTCCCTGCCTCAGAGGCTCTCAAGCGCAAACACGCCGAAGGGGAGACCACTCTCGAGCGCCAGTTGCTCCAGGTCGAGATCGGCTTCGCGGCGCGCGCGGTCCACAGCGGCGCGATCGATGGCGATGCGCAGGAAACCGGCGCGGCGCAGGGCGATCGCCGCCGCGGAGGGGTCCGCCAACAAGCGATAGCCGGCAAATCCGACCCCCGGTGCCCGGTCATTCCGCCGCCACCCCGGAGCGCCGGGCGGAGCCTGGAAATCTTCGCCCCCCGCCCCCTCGATGGCCCGGGCGCCGATCACCAGAGTTCCGGGTGCAAAGTCGACCGCGAGAAGCTGCTCCGGATAGTCGCGAATGGCACGCCCGCCACGCAGGTTCCCCAGCACCGGACCGGGCTGCCAAGAGAACCCGCCCAGCGGCGTCGCTCCGGTCGGTCGGCTCCAGGTCGGTTCGATCAGGGCGGCCAGGAGGGCAGCACCGCAGAGTGCGTAGAGTTGCCGTGGCGCGAGATGGCGGGCGAGGAGGAGCAGACTGGCGACCGCCGCCGGCAGCAGATAGGCGGGATCCAGCGGCAAGGGGGCAAAGACCAGGAGAGAAGCGACAATCACGGTTCCCAGAACCCATTGCGCGCGTCGCCCGGCGCCTGGCGAAGCGAACCGGCGGAAAGCGACAGCCGTGAGCCATGTTCGAGGCCGGGCTGTCCGCCAGCGACGCAGGAGGACCCACAGCAGCAGCGGCAACACCAAACCCGGCGCGAGCGCCTCGGCTCCACGGACGCCGACACGGGCTGCCAGGCCGAGCAGCGAATGGTGACGCACTGCGGGGTGCAGTTCCGCCCAGCTGTAGTTGGACCAAACCGGCCAAAACACCACCGCGGTAGTCAGTGCCGCGGCAACAGAGAAGAGCAGAAACGCGATTCCGCGCCGCCCAAAGCGGCGTTGCGGCGCCTCAGCCGGCGGAAGCAGAAGGGCCAGCGCGCATGCGGGTGCCAAGGCCAAACTGCCAAGCCGATAGCCCGCGGCCAGGCCGAGCAGAGCACCGGCCAGCAGCGGGCGCCGCCAGCCACGATGATGCGCCAGGGTCAGTTCCACGGCGCCGAGTGCGAGGAATGCAGCTGGCACATGGTCGGAGCCATCCGCGCCATGAGCCCAGAAGATCGGCCAAAGCAGGAGCAGCAGCAGTGCCGCGGTCAGACGCTCTCGCGGCACCTCGACGTGGATCGCCAAGCGGCAAAACAGTCCCACCAGGAGCGCGCTCCAAAGCAGGGTCCAGAGCCCCGCCCAAAGCGACTCCGGTCCCCACGGCAGGCGCTGCGCCAGCCACAATGCAGCCGCGGTTTGCGCCTCATGCAGGGGATTGCCGGGCGCCCGGGCCATGGCGTAACCGGCTCCGGCCAGCCAGCGCCGGGCAAGAGCGGCGACGTGCCAGTAATCGCCATCGGCACCGAAGCCGGCACTGAACCCCGGCAGGCGGGTCGCCAGAAAAAGCCCGCCCAGAGCGAGAGCATGAGGTGTCGGAATCGGCAGCCGGCGGGTGGATCGGCGCATTTCGCCGCCCGCGGCTCGGCGGGGCCCACCGACGGGCGGTCGCAATACTGCTCGATCCCCGGCAGGAGTCGGGGTCACACCGTCGCGCGAGGCGGGGCGGGCGGAACTGGCGGTGGACTGCAAGCGGAGGCTCCGCGAATCAAGCGACGGCCGAGTGGGCCCGGTGAGCAAGCCGGGCCGGCGAGTTCAGCCGGGAGCAAACCGCGGGGCGCAAGCCTCACGGCGCCCCCGGCCGAAGCCGCTACGGAGGAAAACCAGGTTCCTCTTGCTTATCGGCACGCGCCGGCAATCCCTCACTCTTCGCTGCCACGGCCGCGTGGTCGAGCCGCCGGGCAACCGCGCGGATCAGTGCGAGTCACCGCCGGTCGGATGCTCGCCCTGCGGGTGATCCGGGCGATGCGCCTTGCCCTTGGCGTTGCTCGGGTGCTCGCCGCGACGCTGCTGGGCCTTCTCCATGCCGCGGGCACGTTGCTGCTCACGCATCTGGGTGTAGGCTTCCATCTGCTCCGGGGAGAGGATCTTGGCCAGTTTGGCGTCACCGCTGCGAGCCAGTTTTTCGAGATCGGCGCGCACCGCTTCGCGATCCGGGCGACCACCATCGGCGGTGGACTTGGCCAGCAACTCGCGCCGCTTCTCGTGCTGCGATTCAAAGACTTTCATGACCTTGCTCTTCTGATCGGCAGTGAGCTTGAGCTTGGCGGCCATCTCGTCGAGCCGGGCCTGCGCCATGTCGCGGCTGTGGCGGGCCTGATTGCGCGCTTCCGTGTTGGGGGTGGCCGCCGGCGCGGCGGTGGTGGCGTTCTGGGCCGGAGCCGGACTTCCGGCGAAAGCGGCAAGTGCGAGCAAGAGTAGGGCGTTTCGCTTCATCTATGAATTCTCCTTGAAGATGGGACCGGGGAGCAGGGCGAGCAGTCATGTACCTGCCGGTGCCCCCGCGACCCGGCAACAACAGATTCTCCGCTCTGTCTCCCAACCGTCGGGCATCATCGGCGATGGAATGCCGTTCGTCAACACAAGACCTCTCCCCTCGATCCGTCATCAAGACCCCATCCGCGTCGCTGGCTGCGGGTTGGAACAACTGAGGCGGGGAAACATCATGCCGCCGGAAACGGCCCGCGGCCACGTTTGGGAAACAGGAACAACCCAGCTACTTGCACGAAAGCTCCAGGGACGTGGGATCGCGGCCGGCGATCACCTGTCCCGGGGCGGGTGATGGAACAACGGCCGGCCGTTCTCGTGCCGGTGCCGGTGCCGGTGCGCCGCCGTTGCGGCGTTTCCACATTACAGGAAAGGAAAAAGTCAGGTCCGCAAAAGAAAGCGCTTGACACATTCTTCCAGCACCGCCGGCCGGGCCGCGGGCGGTGTCTCCATGGATGGGCTTCAGCCCTGTGGGCGAGGCTCTGCGGGGAGATCCGGTCGGGTTGCGACAGTCGAGAAGGACCACGGAGAGAAGTGGCGTCACAGAGGCGTTGAGACGGCCGCGAATCTCTGTGCTAGAATGACGGCTGGATGCAGCGCGCGAGGATCCCGTTGGGTTCGGAATCGGCAGAATCGGGCGCGAAGGAAAATGGCGTACCCCGTCGCAAGGTTACCCGGAAGGATGACGGGGTGTATGAGCAAGAAGCGGCTTGCTTATCTTTTTTTTAAGGAGCGGTGTGATGTGTGGGCAAGGCAGGAGTGATCTGCTGCGGCGGG
>JALXCG010000432.1 GCA_026991065.1 Gemmatimonadota bacterium
GGACAGATCTCGCGCAGGCCGATCTCTTCATTGCGGAAGGGGCCGCAGCGCAGAAGCAGGGAGTAGAGACGGTTGGAGGTGAGATCGAGCCAGAAATCCTCGCGGCGGGCAACCTCGTGGAACAGGTAGAGCAGGTCGGGATGGACCCAGTCGGAGCCGAAGCCGTCGATTCGGTCACAGATCGCCTCATCCTGGTGCAGGATGTAGGTGTCGCGCTGAATCAGTCGCTCTACGGCATCGGCGAGGAGGAGGATCTGCGCGCCGAAGGTGTCGGGGTCATTGATCTTGGCGTCGGGCCAGTCGCGCCAGGCGCGATGGTGGTAACGGACCAGGGGTGCGGTTGGAGCCAGCAGAGGAGAGATGTGGAGCAGTGCTTCGCCGCGAATGCAGTGGTGCTCCACATCGTTGGTCCGGCCATCATGAAGGGCCACTTTCTCGCTCTCTTCCAGGGCGCCGATATCGTGGAGCAGGCCGGCGATCAGCAGGCGCTCCGCTTCGGCGCTGCCAAGGCCGGCGGCGCAGGCGAGGCGCCAGGCGACGTAGGCGACGCGCAACTGGTGGCTGGAGATCTCGGGTGCCGCCAGGTCGATCGCTTCGGAGAGCGAAAGGAGCAGGTTGCCGGTGTGAATGGTGACTGGATTGAGCACGAGTTGGGTTCCGCGAGTGGCTGGTCGTGAGCTTGGCGCGCGGTCGGCGCGGACAACGTGGATGCACCCCCTTTCTCTCTAGTCGGCGAGGCAGGCGAAGCGATTCAGTGGTTCAGGGTGTGGCGCTGGAAAAACGCCCAGGCTTCATCGACATAGACGATGTCCTGGTTCTTCCAGCCGTTGAGCAGGCGCCAGAAGAAAGAAAACTGGGTCGGGCCGGGCCAGGCGTGACCGCCGTTGTCGATGTCGTAGAAGACCATCTCGGTGCCTTCGAGGCCGCCGCTGAAGGTGGAGCGGACCACCGTGCAGTGGTCGCTCGGCACCAGGTCGGGGAGCGGTTCCACCAGCGGCGTGGGCTCGGTCTGCAGAAAGCGGTTCCAGTAGTCC
Source organism: Gemmatimonadota bacterium (assembly GCA_026991065.1). Lineage (GTDB taxonomy): Bacteria > JALXCG01. The sequence continues at coordinate 1,035 of JALXCG010000432.1, forward strand.
ACTGTGTCCCAGGCGGAGAGCACGGTACCCCGACCCCAGGCGACACTGCCGCCGTCGTAGGGCACGAGCGGGTCGGCGGTGCCGGCGGCGAGCATGATCGAGATCGGCTCCACCGGATCGCCACACTCACTCACCGCGGCGACATAGCCCGACGCGCAGGCGACCGCGGCGATGCGGTCGGAGAGTTCGGTCGCGAGACGCAAGCTCATCATCGAGCCGTTGGAGAGGCCGGCGGCGTAGACCCGCTCCAGGTCGATCTCGAAATGCGTGGCCACGAGGTCGATCAAGGCGCTGATGAAACCGACATCGTCACTCTCGGGCAGGCCGTCGAAGTCGCCGCGGCAATCGTTCCAGTGGTTGTCGATGCCGTCGGGGTAGATGACGATGAGGCCATCGCGATCGGCGAGTTCATTCCAGCGCCGCTCGGTGGTGAAGTCCATGGTCGAATAGCCGTCGCCGCCGCCACCGTGGAGGTGGATCACCAGCGGGCGCGGACCGGCGGGGAGGTTGTCCGGCACATAGTACCAGCCGGTGCGGCGCACCCCGTCGTAGACGAAGGAGCCGCTGCGGGGTTCCGCGGCGCGGGCGATGGTGGCGGTGAAGAGCAGGGCGCCGGTTGCCAGCAGGACGGC
>JALXCG010000433.1 GCA_026991065.1 Gemmatimonadota bacterium
TCACGCCGAGACGCTTGGCGGGCGGGCTGGCGTGTCTGTCCGCAGCCGAAGCCATCGAGCAACCCAGCCGCCCACAGGCAGTTGCCCCAGGAGGTCCGAGAGCGCGGCGGCGAAGATGAAGCGGAGGGGGGCGGCGGGCGCACACTGGATGGGGAGCGGATCCGGCGCGAGGCGGGCGTGCGGAGTCTGGACGATGCGCTGGCGCGGCTCCCCGGCGTGGTTCGCCGGTAGGAACCTGTCGCCGGGCATGCGCCATCGGGCTTCATCGGCGGCGCGGTCGACGTGGTAAAGAGGCGGAATCCACGCCGACGCTGAATCGAAGCGCGTCATGCGCGGAGAGACGGGCTGCGACGCCGACACGCGCTCTGCGTGGGAATCGGGAATCGGGAGCCCGGATTTTCCCCGGATCGAGAAGCGTTGCACCGGATTTGAAGCCTCTGGGATTGCTTTCACGGTGCAAAAATCGTGGAAAAATGGTGCAAATGGCCTGCTTCCGTCACTCTCCGCAAAATAGCGCTTGAAAAAGCGAGGTGTGGAGTCTTATACGAGCGCATGTATTGCAAATAACCATTTTCAAGCGCTCTCGCTTGTAGGAGTCAGACGATGTCCAGCGAAGTCAATTCCTTCATGGATGAATTGATCAAGAAGAACCCGGCACAACCCGAGTTCCATCAGGCGGTTCACGAAGTCGTCGAATCGGTCTACCCGATTGTGGAGGCGACTCCGGCTTACAAGCAGATGAAGATCCTGGAGCGCTTGGTCGAGCCCGAGCGGGTGATCATGTTCCGCGTCCCCTGGGTTGATGATCGCGGGGATATTCATGTCAATCGCGGTTTCCGCATCGAGATGAACAGCGCGATCGGCCCCTACAAGGGCGGGCTGCGTTTCCATCCCAGCGTGAATCTCGGCATCCTCAAGTTCCTGGCCTTTGAGCAGGTTTTCAAGAACGCGCTCACCACTCTGCCGATGGGCGGCGGCAAGGGCGGCAGCGATTTCGATCCCAAGGGCAAGAGCGACGCCGAAGTGATGCGCTTCTGCCAGTCTTTCATGAGCGAGCTGTGGCGGCACATCGGCGCCAATACCGACGTTCCGGCTGGTGACATTGGTGTCGGCGGGCGTGAGATCGGATTCCTTTTTGGTCAGTACAAGAAGCTCGCCAATGAGTTTACCGGTGTCCTCACCGGCAAGGGCCTGAACTGGGGCGGTTCGCTGATTCGTCCGGAGGCCACCGGCTACGGCGCGGTCTATTTTGCCAAAGAGATGCTGGCCACGCGCGGTGATTCCCTCCAGGGCAAGACGGTGGCGGTCTCCGGCTCCGGCAATGTTGCCCAATACACGGTGGAGAAGGTGAATGAGTTCGGCGGTAAGGTGATTACTCTCTCCGACTCCAACGGCACCATCGTTGATCAAGATGGGATTGATGCCGAGAAGTTGGCCTGGGTCATGGACCTCAAGAACGTGCGCCGCGGTCGGATCCACGAGTATGTCGAGAAGTTCCCCAGCGCCACTTACCACGAGAACAAGCGGCCCTGGTTCGTCAAGTGCGACGTTGCTTTCCCCAGCGCCACTCAGAACGAGATCGATGCCGCCGATGCCAAGACCCTGGTGGACAATGGCTGCTTCTGCGTCTCCGAGGGCGCGAACATGCCGACTGTCCCCGACGGCGTCAACGTGTTCCAGAACGCGAAGATCCTCTACGGTCCGGGCAAGGCCGCGAATGCCGGTGGCGTTGCCACTTCCGGTCTCGAGATGTCGCAGAATGCGCTGCACCTCGCGTGGACCCGGGAAGAGGTCGACACTCGCCTGCACAACATCATGAAGTCGATCCACACCTCCTGCGTCCAGTATGGTCGCGACGGTGACTACATCGACTATGTGAAGGGCGCCAACATCGCCGGCTTCGTCAAGGTTGCCGATTCGATGCTCGATCAAGGCGTCGTCTGATCATCCGCGCCATTCAGCGGCTCTGACAATCAGGGAGCGCGTCCGGGTCTCTACATTGGGCCGGGCGCGCTTCTTCTATTTGTGGGATAGTGAGCGCTGAGACTTACCCGACGAAGGATGGTTATTGATGCACTTCGATCTGCTTGATTCGCGCTTCCACAAACTGCAGGAGTTGATGCCGTTCAAGGTTCGTGAAATTCTCTTGCTCTCCAGCGCCTACGACGCATTCATCCTGGAGGAGGCGGGGACTCTCAGCGGCCGTCTTTTCGGCGAATACTCCGAACTGCGCCTGGCGGAAGCACCGCGAATCACCCATGTCTCGACCGGTGCTCGTGCGCTGGAGTTGTTGGCATCGCGCAAGTTTGATCTGGTCATCACGGTGGTTGAAGTGGCCGACATGGCGGTGGGGACCTTCACGGCCGAAGTGCGGAAGTTGCTACCGAAGATGCCCGTGATGCTGCTGGTCTTCGGCGAGGCGGATCTCCTGCAGTGTCCCGATGTGCTCAACAGTGACGGCGTGGACCGGGTGCTCCTGTGGACCGGCGATCTGCGAATTCTGATCGCCGGAATCAAGCTGATCGAGGACGCGCGCAATCTGGAGCATGACGCGCGGGTCGGCGGTGTGCGTTTCATCATTGTGGTGGAGGATTCGATTCGCTGCTACTCCGGGTTTCTGAGCATTCTCTATTCGGAGTTGCTGGTGCAGGCGCGCTCTTTGATCGCCGAGGGGCTCAATGAGCAGCACCAGACCATGCGCATGCGGGCCCGCGTCAAGATTGTTTTGACGCGTACTTTCGAAGAGGCGATGGAATACTTCGATCGCTACCAAGATCAGGTTTTCGCACTGATCAGCGACGTCAGCTTTCCGCGTGGTGGGGTGGATGACCCCGAGGCCGGGTTTGATCTTCTGCGGGTTTTCCGCGATCGCTATCCCGACATGCCGGTGCTCTTGCAGTCGGCGGAGCAGGACGCGGCGACTCGCGCGGCGGAATTGGGCGTGGCCTTTGTTGACAAGAACTCGCCGCAGCTCCATGCCAAGATCCGCCATTTCCTGAAGACCGGTTTGGGATTCGGTGACTTCATCTTTCGCGATGCCGACGGCGCCGAAGTGGGACGGGCCCGCGATGTGTTCGAGATGGAGCAGATGCTGAAGATCGTCCCGGCCGAGTCGATCGCGCTGCACGCTTACCGCAACCACTTTTCACTGTGGCTGGCGGCACGCAGCATGTATCCGGTTGCCGCCATGTTTCGCCGCCACGATGCGCGCGATTTCGACTCGATAGAGGGGCTGCGCACCTTTCTCATTCGTGCGCTGCGGGCCGAGCGGCGGGCCGAGGCCAATGAACTGGTTTCCGATTTTACCAACTTGAAGCGTGATCGGGAGTCCTCTTTTGTGCGCCTGATCTCGGGGTCGATCGGTGGCAAGGGGCGGGGCATCGCTTTTATCCGTTCGCAGTTGGCGCGGCAGGGGTTCGCCGAGCGCTACGCGGGGTTGGCGGTGCGGATTCCGAAGACTGCCGGCATCGGCACCGACGAGTTTGACCGTTTTCTGGAATTGAGCGTGTCGCGCGAGGAGATCCTTGCCTGTGAGTCCGATCAGGAGGTGCTCTCCCGCTTTCTCAATGGCCGCCTCTCCTCGACGCTGCTGCGGCAACTCAAGGGGATGACAAGGATTCTCAAGGGCCCGCTGGCGGTTCGCTCCTCCAGTCTCCTTGAGGACTCCCGGTTTCAGCCCTTCGCCGGGATCTACTCGACCTGGATGTTGCCGAACAACCATCCCGATGCGGCAACGCGCTTGACCGAGCTTTGTCTGGCGATCAAAGCGGTTTTCGCGTCGACTTTTCTGCACAACGCCCGCGCCTATTTCTCCGGTGCGCCGCAGACCGCGGAAGAGGAGAAGATGGCTGTCGTCATTCAGGAGTTGGTCGGGCGGCGCTACGGCGATCGCTACTACCCGCACATGTCCGGAGTGGCTCAGTCGCGCAATTTCTACCCGGTCGGGAGCCAGCGCGCGGACGACGGGATCGCGTTGATCGCTTTGGGGCTGGGCCATCAAGTGGTGAGTGGCGGCACTGCCCTGCGTTTCTCTCCGGGGGCTCCGGACGTGTTTCCGCAGTTCCCCACGGCGCGTCATTTCTTGCGCAATTCGCAGGCGCAGTTCTATGCCCTCGACCTTTCCATGCAGACCATCGACTTCTGGGCGGGACAGCCGGAGATCAATTTGCGGCAGTATGATCTGGATACCGCCGAGACTGACGGCACATTGCGTCATGTAGGTAGCGTCTTCAGCGCGAGCGACGGCCGCATTCGTGACACCTTGCGCGAAGCCGGCCCCCGGGTCGTGACTTTTCACAACATCCTCAAGTGGCGTTCGCTGCCTCTGGCGGAGGCTCTCGCGGATGTGCTGCAGGTGGCGCGCGAGGGGCTTGGATGCGATGCCGACATCGAGTTTGCCGTCGACATGGGGCCGGAGGGGGATGCTCCGCGCGGTGCCGATGAGACCGACTTCCGGCCGGCGCTGAACATCCTGCAGCTTCGCCCCATGACGCGACGCTCGAGTCTGGACCATCAGGTGACTTTTGACGAGCCCGCGCCGGAACAGATTCTCTGCCGAACGACCTCCTCTCTCGGGCATGGCGTGATCCGCGGGATTCACGACGTGGTTTATGTGACCGACCGCTCTCTGGATGGAACTTCGACGCCCGCGGTCGCCCGCGAAATCGGTGAGATCAATGCCAAGCTGGTCTCTCGCGGAGCCCCCTATCTGTTGATTGGGCCCGGCCGCTGGGGCAGCAGTGACTCTGCTCTGGGGATTCCGGTGGAATGGTCGCAGATCGCCGGTGCGCGCATCATCGTCGAAACGGCGTTTGGTGATCGCAGTGTGGATCCCTCGCAGGGGACCCACTTCTTTCACAATGTGACCTCCAAGCAGATCGGCTATCTGACGCTCAGCTCCTTTCCGCAGCGGGTCACGGCGGACAACTTCATCGACCTGGAGTGGCTGGACCAGATCCCGGAGGCGCAGGCGACGCCCGGAGTCCGGCATGTCCACCTGGAGCATCCCCTGGTCGCCTACCTGGATGGGCGCAAGAACACGGCCACGATTCTCAAGCCGGAACCGGATGAAGAGGAGAATGGCCTGGCGCCGGAGGAGATGTATTAGCGCGGAGATTGCTGATGGCGATTTTTTTTTCAGCGAAGCCGGGTTTTCGCGGTTACTGTTTTACTCAGTCGGCTACAGAAGTCGTTTCTGCAACCATTTTGCGGCGCACACAATTAAAGCGCCGTCCAAGGAGGTCCCATGACTCGTTTTGTTTCTCTGCTTGCCGCACTCGCTGTTTCTGCTCCTGCGCTTGCGATTGACGCGAACGGAACCTTGGGGGTGTATGAGTCATCCGAGGTGGTGATCGACGCATCCAACGCGATCGAGGCCATTTTCGAGGAGTCCGGCGCCAACCCATCCGAGGATGGTTTCTTTGATGTGACCGTTCATTGGACCAGTCAGTATGGCATCGACTGGTGCATGTCCCTGCAGTTCACCACGCCTGACTTGACTGTCCAGGGGGGCAACATCACTGGCACGATCTGCGGCGCCGGTGATTGGCAGGCTGTCTCCATGTCGAAGGTCGGCAGCGCCTATCAGGTCAACTATGAGTATCTCGGCTCTGAGAGTTGCGCGGAGACTCTGTGCATGGAAGGCACCAAGGTTGGCATGACGCTACCGAACTCGACCTATGGTTTCTGGGGCAGTTGCAGTGATTTCCCCGCCGATGGCGTGATCAACGGCTGCCAGTAGTTCCTGAATCGGGCAATCGATTCCGGGCGCGGCGCTTCCCAGTGGGGGCGCCGCGCCTCTTTTGTTTGGGTTTCCCTGAGCCGCTCCGGGCCGCGGCAGCTACGGCTGCAGGGCGAAGCGCATCGCGTTCCTGACCGCCCCATGTGGTGCTATGCTTTTCGTAGTCAAGTCAGCACACCATGACACGCCACGGCTGAGGAGGATTCATGTTTCACCGTGTACCGGCTTTGC
>JALXCG010000434.1 GCA_026991065.1 Gemmatimonadota bacterium
GCGGTGGTCGCCGCGGAAGAGAGCGGAGCGGGGAGCGCGAGCAGAAAGAGATCCGCGCTGCCGGCCCCGGGAACCTGAACAAAGTGGAGCGGTCGCGGTGGGGTAGCTTGTTGCGCGGGGGAGGGCTGCGCCGCGACTGCGCAGGTGGCCAGTTTCTTGCCGGTGACCAGGTCGGAGACCCACGCCCGGAGGGGCCGCGACTGGGCGGCGGCGTGCCCGGCTCCGGTGGGCGCGGTGGCTGCGCCGAGGCCGGCGGCGGTGAGCGTGGCGGCGCCGGCCGGTGTGGTGGGTTGGGCGCGCTGGTGGACGACGCCGGGGGCGGGCGCGGCGTCGGCTGAGAGCCAGGCTGCGGCCTGGTGGGTCGCCAGTCCGTGGAGTGCGACCCGCAGAGCGGTGCCGGGGTCTTCGCCGGTGCGGGCGAGAAGGCGCAACAGGCGCAACCAGCGCCCGGCGCTGAGTGGGCGGCCGCCGATGCTTGCCGGGAGCAGAGGCGCGAGCAGTCCGGCTCGGCCCAGAGCGGGCAGGGCGGTGGGAGGCGCCCGGTGGGTGGTGGTGGTGGCCGGCGGCGGGCCGTCGGGGCGGAGGATGGCGCGGCGGGCAACGCGCGCGATGAGCTGCTCCGGGGAACTCTCTTTGGGGGGCTGTTTCATCCAGAATCCTCCACCTGATTTCGCAACCCCGCTCCGGCGCATCGGTTCCAGCCCTTCCCGGCCGCCGGCGGGAGGCCGGACGGGCCACGCGAAGGGACTGACGAGGGAGGTGTATCTCAATGTGCCGCGGCGAGTCAGGCCTGCGCTCGGCGACGCGGATGGGGCCTTGATGGTGGATCGGGGTTCAGTTGCCGCGAGGCCCGGGACGGTGCATCTCTTCTCCTCCGGCGGGACCCCGGCGGTCGAGCCGCGCGCGCCCCGAGAATAATTCGTTTGCGGCTTGCTTTTCGGCACCGAAGGGGTCTATGTTTGGAGAAATCAGACCAAAACGTTCTGATTCACTTTCTCGCTCTTCGCAGAGTCGGCCGGGACCACTCCCCCACTGGGTTGGGAGCGGCCGGCGGACTCAGGCCAACCCGGATCCCTTGACATGCTGAGAATAACTCGCCAGACCGATTATGGCATCGTCCTGTTGAGCCTGATGGCACAGTCGGAAGGCAAGCAGTTTACGGCGCGCAGCCTGGCCGCCGCAACCGGTTTGCCGCTGCCGATGGTGGGCAAGATTCTGAGCGGGCTGTCGCGCGCCGGGGTTCTGGCCTCGCAGCGTGGCAATCGCGGTGGCTATCACCTGGCGCGGTCGGCGGAAAACCTCTCCGTGGCCGAGGTGCTCACCGCGCTGGAAGGGCCGATCGGGTTGACCGCCTGCACCGTCGCCGACCACGCCGCCTGCGAGCAGGAAGCCACCTGCTCGGTGCAGGGGGTGTGGTCGCGGATCAGCCGGGTTATCGAAGAGGCGCTGGGAGCGGTGAGTTTGGCGGAAGTGAGCCGCGCCGGCTTGCCCTGCGCTTGCCAGCCGGATGGCCGGGGTTTGCCCGCGGCCGACAGCGCTTCCCGGAGCAGTATCTGACCGACAAGGGGTGGCTGAGCGCCAGCCTGTGAGTATGCACAACCATGGATTCTCCGAGCAAGGACAACACACGCCCCGCCGGAACCACCGTCGCCGGTGAGCCGATCGATGCCGTCGTCAATCAGGACTACAAGTACGGGTTCGTCACCGATCTCGCCGCGGATTCCGCGCCCCCCGGCCTGAGTGAAGAGATCATCCGCTTCATCTCGGCCAAGAAGGAGGAGCCGGAGTGGCTTCTGGAGTGGCGCCTGAAGGCCTATCGGCACTGGCTTACGCTGAAAGAGCCGACCTGGGCTCAGGTCGAATACCCGCCGGTGGATTTCCAGGACATCTGCTACTACTCGGCGCCCAAGAAGCCGAGCGATGGGCCGAAGAGCCTGGATGAGGTGGACCCCGAACTGCTGGAGACCTTCGAGAAGCTGGGGATTCCGCTGAACGAGCGGGCCGCCCTCGCCGGGGTTGCGGTCGACGCGGTTTTTGACAGCGTTTCGGTGGCCACCACCTTTAAGGAAAAGCTGGGCGACCTGGGGATCATTTTCTGCTCGTTCAGCGAAGCGGTGCGCGAGCACCCCGAGTTGGTGCGCAAATACCTGGGGTCGGTGGTACCGGCGGGCGACAATTTCTACGCCGCGCTGAACTCCGCGGTTTTCAGTGATGGCTCCTTCGCCTATGTGCCGAAGGGGGTGCGCTGTCCGATGGAGCTTTCGACTTACTTCCGCATCAACGCCGCAAAGACCGGGCAGTTCGAGCGCACTCTCCTGATCGCTGATGAGGGAGCATATGTGAGCTACCTGGAGGGGTGCACCGCCCCCATGCGGGATGAGAATCAGCTGCACGCGGCGGTGGTGGAACTGGTTGCGCTGGAAGGTGCCCACATCAAGTATTCCACGGTGCAGAACTGGTACCCGGGGGACAAAGAGGGCCGGGGCGGAATCTACAACTTTGTGACCAAGCGGGGGGCTTGCCGTGGACGGCGCTCCAAGATCTCCTGGACCCAGGTGGAGACCGGGTCGGCGATCACCTGGAAGTACCCCAGTTGTCTGCTGATCGGCGATGAGTCGGTGGGCGAGTTTTACTCGGTCGCCATGACCAACCACAAGCAGCAGGCGGACACCGGTACCAAGATGGTCCACATCGGCAAGAACACGCGCTCGACCATCATCTCCAAGGGGATCTCCGCGGGCGAGGCGCAGAATGCCTACCGTGGCCTGGTGCGGGTGCAGAAAGGGGCGAGCGGGGCCCGCAACTATTCGCAATGCGATTCGCTTTTGCTTGGCGATCGTTGCGGAGCACATACCTTTCCCTATCTCGAAGTGCGCAACTCGTCGGCGGTGGTCGAGCATGAGGCATCCACCTCCAAGATCGCCGAAGACCAGCTTTTTTACTGTCAAAGCCGGGGGCTTTCGGCGGAGGATGCGGTCTCCCTGATCGTCAATGGTTTCTGCAAGGAAGTTCTGCGGGAGCTGCCCATGGAGTTCGCCGTGGAGGCCCAAAAACTGCTCGGTGTGAGCCTGGAAGGTGCGGTCGGATAATGAACGCCGATATCATGTTGAAAATCAGTGGATTGCGCGCCGGCATCAACGGCGAAGAGATCCTCCGCGGGATCGATCTCGAGGTTCGCGCCGGTGAAGTGCATGCGATCATGGGACCCAATGGTTCCGGCAAGAGCACGCTGGCACACATCCTGAGCGGTCGTCCCGGCTACGAGGTGATGGCCGGAGAGGTGCTGTTTCAGGGCAAGGATCTGTTGGCTCTGGAACCGGAAGAGCGTGCCTGCGAAGGGATCTTTCTCGGCTTCCAGTATCCGGTGGAGATCCCCGGGGTTAACAACAACTACTTCCTCAAGGCAGCTCTCAATGCGATTCGCAAGTATCGCGGCGAAGAGGAGCTGGATGCTTTTGATCTGCTCAAGATCATGAAAGAGAAGGCCGCGCTGGTGGAACTCGACCCCTCGCTGCTCAATCGAGCTGTCAATGAAGGGTTTTCCGGCGGCGAGAAGAAGCGCAACGAGATTTTTCAGATGGCGGTGCTGGATCCCAAGCTCGCCATCCTGGATGAGACCGATTCGGGGCTCGATATCGATGCCCTGCGGATTGTGGCCGAGGGGATCAACCGCCTGCGCCGGAGCGACAATGCGATGATCCTGATCACTCACTATCAGCGCTTGCTCGACTATATCCAGCCTGACTACGTGCACGTGCTTTCCGGCGGTCGCATCATCAAATCGGGTGACAGTTCATTGGCGCTGGCGCTGGAGGAGCAGGGCTATGCCTGGCTCGATACTGCTCCGGGCAGCTCCGCCAAAGGGTCGTGACGGTCATGAAAAGTAGTCAAACAGTTGCTCCCGGCGATCTCTTCGGCGCCGATCTCGCGCGCGCCCACGATGAGCTTTCTGCGCCTTCATGGCTGACCGCGCTGCGGCGCGCCGGGGAGGCTCGCTTTCGCGCCTCCGGCCTGCCGACCACGGCGCAGGAGGAGTGGCGCTACACCAGTCTGGCGGCGATCGCCAAAGGGGGCTTTCGCTGGTCAGGTGGAACCGGTGCGGGCAGGGATCTCAGCTCGGTTGCCGCATCCGCGCTGCCGGCGCTGGAGGCGGGGAGCATGCGCCTGGTGTTTGTCGACGGTGCCTATGCCGCCGACCTCTCGACGCTCGGCCCGGAGAGCGGCGCAGGTGTCTGGGTCGGCTCTCTGGCCGCCGCGCTGGCCGAATCCCCGCCGTGGCTGGAGCAACACCTGGGGCGCTACGCCGCGCCGGATCACAGTGCCCTGGTCGGGCTCAATACCGCTTTCGCCGATGACGGCGCTCTGCTCCATCTGCCGCCCGGAACCCGTCTCTCCGGTCCGCTGCACATTCTTTTTGTCGCCGCCGGCGCGTGCGTGGCCGCCCATCCGCGGGTTCTGATCTGCGCCGGTGAGCGCAGCGCGGCAACCGTGGTGGAGGAGTATCGATCTGCCGCCGGAGCCTCGACCCACTACAACAACGCGGTGGTCGAAATGTCGCTGGGGACCGCCGCCGAGATCACCCATGTGCGTCTGGTGGCGGAGAACGAGGGTGGTTGTCACACGGCGATGGTTCAGGTGCGACAGGGGGCGGATAGTCGCTACAACTGTCACCAGGTCACCACCGGCGGTGCCCTGGTCAGGGTGGACACCCGCGTGGAGCTGGCGGCCCCGGGGGCCGAGTGTGTGTTGCGCGGTCTCTATGCGTTGCGCGGTACGATGCATGCTGACCATCACACTTTTGTTGACCATGCGAGTCCCGAGTGTCACAGCGACGAGCGCTTTAAGGGGGTTGTGGATGACGCGGCGCACGCAGTATTCAACGGCCGCGTGTTGGTTCGTCCCGACGCGCAGCAGACCGTGGCCACCCAGCAGAATCCCAATGTGTTGCTGAGCCCGGATGCTTGTGTTGACACCAAGCCCGAGCTTGAGATCTACGCCGACGATGTGAAGTGCGAGCATGGGGCGACGATCGGTCAGATGGATCCGCTGGCGCTCTTCTATCTTCAATCTCGCGGGCTGGATCAAGCGGCGGCGCGAACCATGTTGATCCGGGGATTCGCCGCCGAGATCATCGACGGGATCGGTGTTCCCGGTCTTGGGCAGCGCCTGCACGATGAGCTTTTTGGTAGCGCGCCGCAGCCTTCGGTGGTGGCCGCGAGTAGCGGAATGGAGAGGTCGTGATGGCGCCGACCGCAAAGCGACGTGAGCTGGACACCGCCGCAATCCGGGCCGACTACCCGGTTCTGGAGCAAGAGGTCAACGGCAAGCCGTTGATCTATCTGGATAGTGCCGCCACCAGTCAGACCCCGCTGCCGGTGGTGCGCGCGATTACCGATTTCTACGAGCGGGATTGCGCCAACGTTCATCGCGGCGTTCACCGGTTGAGCCAGCGGGCAACCGACCGCTATGAATCCGCGCGGGAGAAGGTACGGCGTTTCATCAACGCCGAAAGCCACCAGGAGATCATCTTCACGCGGGGTACCACCGAGGCGATCAATCTGGTTGCCGCCACCTTCGGCCGTTCGCGGGTCGGCGAGGGGGACGAGGTGATTCTCTCGGCCCTGGAGCATCATTCGAACATTGTGCCGTGGCAGATGCTCTGTGATGCGGTGGGGGCCCGCCTGCGGGTGATTCCGATGAACGATGCCGGCGAGCTGATTCTGGATGACTATGCGGCACTGCTTGGAGCCAGAACACGCCTGGTGGCCCTGGCCCACGTCTCCAATGCCCTGGGCACGATAAACCCGGTGGCACAAATGATCGCCATGGCGCATGAGAAGGGAATCCCGGTGCTGCTGGATGGGGCGCAGGCGGTTCCCCACACCGCGGTTGACGTCCGTTTGCTGGGTTGCGACTTTTACGCTTTCAGCGGGCACAAAATGTATGGCCCCACCGGCATCGGCGTTCTC
>JALXCG010000435.1 GCA_026991065.1 Gemmatimonadota bacterium
TCGTTCTTGTTGGGGTTTCGCCGCGGCAGTGGGGGGGGGCGGATGCCCGGTTTGAGCCTGGAGCTGGTCCGCTTGGAGAGAGCAGTTTCGGCCGGGACGGATCGGCGCCGGAGCGAAGTCTGCACCGCGGCGAAGAGCAGGCGGGGGAGCGAAGCCGCGCGGCGGGAGCACGCAACAAAGAAGAAAGGGAGAGAGGGGAGGCGCGGGAGATGGAGGGTCAACCGTCGAGGTAGCGACGCAACACTCGCTCTACCGTGAGGCCCTGGACCAGGATGGAGAAGAGCACGACCATGTAGGTGCTGGTGAGAATGATGTTGCGCTCCGGGCCGGGCGCGAGGGAGAGGGCGAGGGCGACGGAGATGCCGCCGCGCAGTCCGGACCAGGTGAGGATGGGGATGACGCCGCGGGGAAAACGGGCGCGGAGGCCGATGAGGATGATCGGCAGGGCGACACTGACCAGGCGCGCCAGCAACACAATGAGGATGACGACGGCGCCGGCGGCGAGGGCGGTGGTGCTGAAGGCGACCACCAACACTTCGATGCCGATGAGAACGAAGAGAATGGCGTTGAGGATTTCGTCGATCAGTTCCCAGAATTTGCCGACGTAGTCGGCGACCGTGGGGCTCATGGCGAAGGCGCGGCCGCGGTTGCCGATGAAGATGCCGGCGACAACGACGGCGATCGGGCCGGAGACGTGAAGGGCGCCGGCGAGACTGTAACTGGCCATGACCAGGGCGAGCGTGAGCATCACTTCAACGCGGTATTCGTCGATGCTGAGCATGAGACGGTAGACGACGTAGCCGGCGACCAGGCCGAGCAGGGCGCCGCCGCCGGCCTCGCGGAGGAAGAGCAGGGCGAGGGCGCCCGGGGTGACGGCGGTGGGAGCGTGGGCCGAGGCGGCGGCGGCGTGCGTGGCGGGGTGGGTGGCGACGTGGGTGGCGGTGTGGGCGGAGGCGGCATCGGGCGGAGCGCCGTGGGTGGCGGCGAGCAGGGCGACCAGGCCGGTGAAGAGAACCACGGCGACGCCGTCATTGAAAAGCGATTCGCCGGCGATGTTGGCTTCCAGCTCTTTGGGGGCCTGCAGGGTCTTGAGTGTTCCCATCACCGCGATCGGGTCGGTGGGGGAGATCAGGGCGCCGAAGACGAGGCAGCCGAGGAAGGAGATCGGCAGGCCGACCGCGTTGAAGAGGAGCCAACTGAGGGAGCCGATCATGAGCGTGGAGATGAAGAGGCCGATGGTGGCGAGGGTGGCGATGGTGCCCTTGGCGCGGACGAAGTATTCGAGATCGACGTGGAGAGCGCCGGCGAAGAGGAGGAAGGCGAGCATGCCGCGCATGAGGGCCTGGTTGAAGTCGATGCCTCCGAGAAGGGCGCGCACTTGGTCGACGATGGTGAGGGCGGGGAGAAGGGTGTGGAGGAGCATCAAGGCCAGCGAGGTGGCGAGGCTGATCATCAGCAGGCCGACCGTGGAGGGGAGGCGCAGCCAGCGGTAGTTGATGTAACCGAAGAGGGAGGCGAGGCTGATCAGGAGGGCGATGATGTCGAAGAGGGTCATGTGGGAGTTCCGGCGGGCGTGGTGCGGGGCGGGCGCGGGAGCGATGTGGCGATGGGGTGTGGAGTCGTTGTTGATGGCGGCTGCGAGGCGTTAATTTAAGGAAAAGAG
>JALXCG010000436.1 GCA_026991065.1 Gemmatimonadota bacterium
GTGCGTTGCAGGTGGCGGGGCGGCGCGGTTTTCGCAATCTGCGCCACGACCGGGTGCTGGATCTGCGGCAGATCGGGGTGGCGCTGCGCAAATTGCGTCTGTTTGCCCGCGAGGGGGCGGCGGAGGAGCTGGATATCGACGCCAGCATCGATGGCACGGCGCGCAACGCCGGCGAGATCGAGCTGGTTTTCCGGCCGCCGCGCAAGAACCGGGTGAAACTGTTGCTGCTGATGGATGTGGGCGGGTCGATGACGCCCCATACCCGGGTGGTCGAGCAGCTCTTCTCCGCGGCGCATCAGGCGACTCACTTTCGGGCGTTCCGGCACTACTATTTCCACAACTGTCCCTACGAGACACTTTTTGTGGAGATGGTGCGGCGGCGCGGCGAGCCGACCGCGCATCTGCTCGACAATCTGGACCGCGAGTGGTTCTGTGTGATCGTCGGCGATGCGGCGATGGCGCCGCATGAGCTGCTCTATCCGGGCGGTTCCAACGACTATTTCCACTACAATGAGCGGCCCGGTATCGACTGGCTGCGGCGCATTGCCGGGCGGCTGCCGCGCACGGTCTGGCTGAATCCCGATCCGCCCGCTTACTGGAGCGCTCAATCGACGCGCTTGATCCGGGAACTTTTCCCGATGTTTCCACTGACGCTGGATGGGCTGGATGAGGCGATCGCGGAGTTGAAGCGGTGTCGGGTGTGAGTGGGGATGAAGGGGCGGCGTGGCCGGTGTCAGCAGTCAACTGAGTTGCCCGGCGGGGGATCGATCTTGACCCTTGGTAGGCAGACGGCGACCGGGACGGAGCCTTCCGCGACTGCCGTGGAATCAGAAAGTGACGGTAGCGTAGTGTATTACGGGTCTGCATGAAGATGGCATGAGTTCTGCGTGTGGGGAGTGGCAGCACCCGGAGGCCAACCACGCCCCGATCCGGAGCGTATTACCCCATACCAAAGGAATGGCGATGCGACGCTTTGTTCCCTTTCTTGCTGCTTTTCTCTGCTGCCAGCCTCTCGCTTTCAGCAACACCAATCTCGACCTCTCCAGCGGTAGGACCGAGACCCGCTGTGTAACCACCGTTCATATCGATCAGTCGTGGGCACATGTGGTGGCTGATCTCGATCAGTGGGCGCTGCTCGGCGGTGACGACATTGTCGCCATTACCGGGCAGAACGCGGTTCTGGCACACTTCGCCCGCGAAGGGATTGCGATCTACGACACCGGCGCGCTCGATTTCCAGCTTGAGGGCGATCCGCTGCTGATGCCGGAGGACGGCGGCAGCCGGCTGTGGGCGGTTCCGGTGCAGCCGCCGGTCGATCTGCCCGAGGGCCTGAGCTTGGACTATGACTGGAATGCCCGCGCCACCGGCAGTGAGCCGCCGTGCGACTACAAGAAGAAAAAGGATTGCGCCATCATCTATATCATCGGATAGCTCGATCTGTTCCAGAGCTTCTTGTGAGTTCCGCGCCGCCCGTGCCGATGGTGCGGGCGGCGCGCTGGGCAACCCGGATCAGCGTGCGCCGGCCGGGTGAGCGTCTTGCGCGAAGGGTTCCAGCCAGGCACGGTCATTGGGAAAGTCCAGAATCAGGCGCCGGCCGGTGAGGAACTTGAGACCGAGAATGCCGTTGCCTGGCAGCGGCATCGGCCGCGGTAGTGTATCTA
>JALXCG010000437.1 GCA_026991065.1 Gemmatimonadota bacterium
GCGCGAACGGCTGCGCCGAGATGCTCGGCATCCACCCCAGCACACTGCGCAGCCGGATGCAGCGACTGGGCATGGGCAAAGCGCGGGTAGCAAACGCCGGCTCCTGAGCCGCTGCCCGGCTACTCCACGCCGGAACGCCGCCAGATGCGACTTGCCGCTCGGCGCGCGGCATCCGCCACCACGTAGAGATAGGGCACCAGCAAGAGAGTCAGCAGGGTCGAGGTGGTGAGACCGCCGATGACGGCGCGGGCCAGAGGATAGTAGAACGCATCACCGACCGCGGTGGTCCCGAGAGCCAGCGGCAACATCCCGAGCACCGTGGTCGCGGCGGTCATCAGGATCGGCCGCAGGCGCTCGCGGCCGCCGGCGATCACCGCCTCCTCCAGCAGCTCGCCCCGGCGCCGCCTGGTGTTGATGTGGTCCACCAGAATGATGCCGTTGTTGACCACAATGCCGACCAGCAGCAGCACGCCGATCATCCCCATGATGCCGAGCGGCGTGTCACTGAGCAGAAAGAGCCAGAACACGCCGATCCCGGCGAAGGGGATGGCGACCAGGATCACCAGGGGAAAAAGCAGCGATTCAAAAAGCGAAGCCATCACCAGATAGACCAGGCCGGCGGCGCCGATCAGGTTGAGCTTCATCTGCTCCAGCTCCTCATCCTGAGATTCCACGCGGCGACTGAAAGACCAGTCGTAGCCGAGCGGGAACCGGGCCGCGGCCAGGGCATCGAGCCGCTTGCGCAGGGGCCCTTTGTAGGGATCAAAGCTCTTGCCGCGGTAGGTGCCGCCAATGGCGATCGCGGTGCGGCGGTCGATGCGCTCGATCGCCACCGGCCCCTTGGCGCGGCGGAAAGTGGCGACATTGTCGAGCGGGACCGTGCGCGTACCTCCCACCGGCACCGGCAGCGCGGTCAACACCTCGAGGCCACGGCGCTCGCCGGAGTCCAAACTGACCAGCAGATCCATCTCTTCACCGCGACCGCGCAGCCGATGGAGATAGGTTCCGCGCAGGGTGAAGCCGAAGAACTGCAGAAGCTGCTGCGCGGAAAAGCCGACCTGCCCCGCGCGTTCGCGATCCAGCGCCACCTGGATCTCTTCGACATCGCGATCGCGGATCACCCGCACATCGTCCAGTCCGGCAATCGCCGCCACCCGCCGCCGCACCTCCGCCGCCAGGACCGCCAGCTGCTCCGGATCTTCACCGCGCACATAGAGGCGGAACTCCTGCTTGCCCCCTTCGTTGTCCTGCTGGATCTCGAAGAGCGTGAGGCGCACGCCGGCGATCTCCGGCAATCCCTCCCGCAGCTTGCCGCGCAACTCCTCCCAGCGCTCCTCGCCCAGCTCATTGCGAGGCAACTCAAGGCGGGTGAAAGCGGATGCGTCGCCGAAGAAGGAGTAGCAACTGGTGAAGGGGAGCCAGTCCCGCTGCGCATAGACCCACGCCTCTACCTGGTCAACCACTTTCTCCACCTCCGCCGCCGCCAAATAGTCGTGAAACTGATACTGAATGCCCAGGAAGTCGAGGGCGATCTCGCGATCGAGATCCTGCTTCAGCCCGAGCCATTTGGGGGGTGCGACCACGGCCAGAATGAGCAGCGGAAGGACCAGGAAGCTGCGCCAGCGGTGCGCCAACGTGGACCCCAGGAGGCGCCCGTAG
>JALXCG010000438.1 GCA_026991065.1 Gemmatimonadota bacterium
CGTGAGATGCTGCGATGGAGTTGAAGGGGGCCCGGCGGAGCCTCTCCCCGCGCAGGATCCATCGCGCAATCTGCCTGCTCACCGATAGAGCCCAGGCAGCACATTCGCCGGGCGCGCGCAGAAAGAGGTGCTTCCCAAAGAGAGGTTGGCCAACCGCTGTGGAAATGTCGCCAACCAAGCCGCCCTCGATGCTGAAAACGCAATCCGCTCCATTTCGTGCTTGCCAACTGGCGAAAACTCGGTTCGAATTGCCCATCCTTGGTCGGATGTGGCAATTGCTATTTCGGGACTTTACAAACCGCTATCCCGTGTGTTTTGATAAGTGAAGAAGTACTTTTCCATCGCGAGGCGTCGACTCGGATCCCTCCGGATAGGTAGAGGCAATTTGGCGCCCGGCGTTGCCACTTACGAAAGGAATCGCGCATGAAATCGCGCCTTGGTCCCGTGCTGTTTCTACTAACGTGGATCGCGAGCGCCGCACCGCAAGCGCGGACGCTGCATGTACCCGCTGACTATGCCGAGATCCAAACGGCGATCGGAGCCGCGGTCAACGGTGACACTGTTCTGGTCCAACCCGGCAGATACATGGAAGAGTTGAACTTCCTGGGTAAGGCGATCGTTGTCACCGGCAGCGCGGTCTTCGACTCCAGTGTGGTTCGTTCGACGGTAGTAGACGCGCACGGTGGCCACAGCGTGGTCGTCTTCAACTCGGGGGAAGACGCCAATTCCCAGCTTGTGGGGCTGACCCTGACGGGGGGCCACGGCACCATGAACGGCATGCTTCCGAAAAAACTGGTGGGCGGTGGAATACTCTGTGATTGGTCCTCTCCCCAGATCCGCAATTGCCTCATTCAAAACAACCGAGCGGTCGGGAATGACAACAACGGTCTGGGCGGTGGCGTCTACTTCAACGAATCTTCGGCACTGCTTGACGGGTGCACGATCGTGAACAATGCCGCGGGTAACATTGGTGGGGGAATTGCGGCCCACGGCGGAGCGCCGACGATTCTACGGTGCCGCATCAGTCGCAACGAAGGCAACGGAGTGTATCTCGAATGGTCATATCCCATATTCCGTGAGACAACCATCCAGTTCAACACTCTGGACAGCGGGGCTGGAGGCGGCGGTGTCTCCATACACATGTGTTCCCCTGTGTTCGAACGCTGCGTGATAGCGGGTAACTACACACTAGGGTGGGGAGGCGGACTGTATTTCACAGATGGCGCATACACAGATCCGGTCCTGGATTCGTGCACAATCGTCGGCAACAGCGCGCGGCTTGGCGGTGGCGGCATGGCGAGCACTTACCAGCAGATGGTTGTTGTCAACTCGATCCTCTGGGGAAACGTTCCCGATCAGATAGCGGACACTCCGCCCCTTGTCACCTATTCGGATGTTCAAGGGGGGTGGATCGGCGAGGGCAACATAGATGCCGATCCCCGCTTCTGCGATAACACCTGCGCCACTCTATCAGATCTGACGCTGGCTTCCGACTCCCCGTGCCTGGGCACCGGGGAGGGGGGAGACACCATGGGAGCCCTGCCCGAAGCCTGCGCTCAACCGGCCGAGAGCCGGGGGCCAGGGGTCCTGGAGATTCCGGAAGACTACCCGACGATTCAGGAGGCGCTCGATCACGCCTGTGATGGCGACACATTGTTG
>JALXCG010000439.1 GCA_026991065.1 Gemmatimonadota bacterium
CCCCGGGACGGGTGATCGCCTACTACTTCACCGACACACCAGCGCCCGAGACGCGGCATCGCCCCCGGAAGAGGTCTTGCGAGAAAGCTCTCAGCCTGCCGCCGGCCGGGCATGCAGTGTGCACCGGTGTTCAAAGAGATTCCGAAAGCGCCACCGGAGACGCCGGCACGGGCGCAGAGAACTTGGCTTCGAAGATGCCTCGCTCACCCCCGCGGAGAGCAAAATGGTAGACTCCGGCCACTTTGTGGCAAGCCATCGGCACGTTGCGGCAGCCTTCACGCACGTCTCTTCACTCCTCCTCCCCTACACCCGTAGAGCCCTCAATGCCCACTTCACCATCCCCCCTCAGCGCCGCCGTGGCCCGCCTGATCCGGCGCCAACGCGTACTGGTTCCCCCACAGTTCCGCCCTTTTCTGGCCCGCTTTCGCCAGCGTGAGTTCAGCCTCCTCGACGTCGGCTGCGGCAACCACTCCGCCTCAATCGCCCGCCGCTGGTTTCCTCGTGTCCGTTATTTCGGTCTCGACCGCGCCATCTACAACAACGACCAAGCCGACTTGGCATTGATGGAGGAGTTCTACACCATCGACCTTAGCCACGACTCACTCGAACCGGTACCCCGGGCCACTTTCGATCTGATCATCGCCAACCATGTCATCGAGCATCTGCCCAACGGGGACACGGTACTCGCCGCACTCGCCGAACGGCTCCGCCCCGGCGGCTACCTTTATGTTGAGTTCCCTGGCCCCCGCTCTCTTTCCCTCCCCTCCATGGCCGGCACACTAAACTTCTGCGACGATCCCACCCATGTGCGCATCTTCGACGCCAAGGAGGTCGCCAATATCCTTCTTGCGAACGGCCTGCACATCCGCCGGGGCGGAACGCGGCGGGACTGGCGTCGCATTCTGCTGCTCCCCGTCACCCTGCCACTTACCGCCATTAAAGGAAACCCCGCGGTCGCCCTCTGGGATCTGTGCGGTTTCGCCGACTACGTTCTGGCGCAAAGACCCGCCAGCAGCGGCGCATAGCCTGCCCCCTCCGCGTCGCGTCCCGCGCCGCGTTCGGTCCGCTCTTCCTTGCGCCCCGGCAGCGCCATCCCGGGGCGGCAAGCGACCGATGCTCTGAACCCGGCGCTTGAGCACAAGCTGCAGCGTCGCCGGTGGAACAGGCACCGAGAAAAAGCTCCCAGCCTGCCGCCAACCCGGCCGGGCAGGCCGCCGCTACAGTGGCCGGACTCGATTTCGGTCCGCGGCGGGCTGCCCCGATGCAAAAGCCGGAGGCAGAGAAACCGCGCCGCAGGTGCTCACAGGAAAGGAAAAACATTGGCCACGGCTGCTCTCCGCTATTCGGCTCGCCGCCGGCAAAAACCGTGTTAGAGTGAAGTGTGGTTTTGATCTGACTTTGAGATTCCAACATAGTAAGGAAGGTGTACCTGTGCTCATTCAGCGCCCCTCCCGCGGTCACGCCGCATTTACTCTCTCCGCTCTTCTTTGCGCGGGTGTCGCAACCGGCGCCTGTGCTGAACTGATCCGGGTTCCTGGGGACTATGCCACCATCGCCGCCGGGATCGCGGCGGCCGCTGCGGGCGACGAAGTGGTGATCGCTCCGGGCATCTACTTCGAACATGCGCTGCGCTTTGACGGCAAGGCAATCACGG